>DATEKG010000178.1:0-5610 GCA_035277565.1 Pseudolabrys sp. | reverse complement strand
GCTCCGCCCGGCGCGGTCGGGTCGAAGCGGTCCCTCGCCGACAGGCGTGTCTGCTCGAGCCGCCCGCCCCACGACAAGTCCGTCGCCGGCGAAACCGCCAGGGTTTGCTGCGCATAGACCGCCGCAGACTGCTGCCTGAGATTGTAAATGTGAAACGGCGCATCGGTGAGCGCCTGGCTGCGCCTCACCTCGAGGGCCGAGTTGTAATAGTCGATCCCGGTAATGATCTTGCTCGGGAGACCAAAGATCCGGGTGTCGATGTTTGCGCGCGGCGTGATTGATGCCGTCGTCAGCTCGCGGATGTCCGACGTATCGAAGCCGAACAGGGTCGAAAAGGCGGTCTGATTCTTGCGACGGAGATTGCCGTCGAGAATAAGTTCGATGCTGTCGCCGATATTGCGCGACACGCCGAGGGTCAGCGACTCGCCGGCCTTGTCTGCAAAGGCGTTCGGCGTTGTGGCGCCCCGCCGATCCGTCACGAGCTCATTGATGCCCGCCGACAGGTCGACCAGCCGCGCACCCGGCAGGCCAAGATGCTGATCGTCGCCAACGATGTTGAACCAGGCCTTGCCCTGGTCCCCGGTGTAGCGAAGGTCCCCCACCGCATTGCGTTGCCGCAAGGCGCTGTTGACCCGGTATCCGTCGGATTCGATTCCATTGGCAAACACCGAGGCAGCAAAGGGGCCGCTCGACACGGCTGCGGAGCCGTTCATTTCGTGCTGATTGAACGAGCCGAAACCGCCTTCAATCCGTGCCGTTGGTGGCAATCCAACACCGGTTTTCGTCACTATGTTGATGACGCCGCCGACCGCCCCGCCGCCATACAGAACCGCGCCGCTATTGCCGCGGGTGATTTCAATGCGTTCAATGCTGTCGCGCGGGATCGTGCTGAGGTCGACGCCAAGAAGATCAATGTCGGTGAGCCGCCGCCCGTTGAGGAGAAACAGCGTGTTCGATGACGCGGTCGCGCCGAAGCCGCGCAGGTCGACCGTGGTGGTCGCTCCGTTGTTCGCGCCGGTCGTGCTCCAGCTCTGGACGCCGGCCTCGCGCGAGAGCACGTCCTGAAGCGTCGTCCCCGGCGAGCGCGCAATGTCCTGCGCTGTGATGACGCTCGTGGATGCGCCGACGATGCCGGTGCCTGTGCGGCTCGCCCACACATCGATCGGCGGAAGGACCTGGGTATTGTCCTGCGCGCGAACGGATTGCCCGGCGAGGACTGCGAACAAAACCGCAGCACAGAGAAAACGATAGCCCAGACGGCCTACACAGCCCATGACACAACGTTCCTTCGTTTGCGTCCGCGCATGCGGACGCATCGGGTGAAGACGAAGCCCGATGCGAAAACGCCGTGAAATTTCCGCGCGAATAGCGCGGACTTCACGTGCGGAATGTCGTGGGAGACGTTGCTCTCACGGCCCTCGCACCGGCATTGCCGTCACCGCTGCGAAAGACCGCTCCGTATGGACGCCCCGTCCACCGGTTGGGTGACTGTGCCGGCAGGTCTCCTGGCTCGCGGGTCGCTGTCTGCTTGGTCCGGCCTTCCCAGTTTCCCAGTGGCCGTAGCGTGGACCGCAGACTCACCGCTTACAGTTGCGGGGGCAGCCACGGATTTCCAAAAAATCCAGGCCGAAATTTCAATGCGAAATTCAAGCCGGAATTAAAAGTGTCCGTGTTCCCTCTTTCGTCCCCGATTTCCTCGGGGAACCAGCACGCCAAAATGTTCCCTTGAACGCGAGCGCGAGTCAAGCGTCACCCGCGGGGCACTGTGACAGAACTTCATCTTGTGGAGAGAGTGCTACTGCAAACAAAACTCTCTAAGTGCAGTAAGCGAAATAAGCCAAGCCCCGCCGCGTCGATGTGAACGGCGGCAAAAATCGTTGCCACAGGTTTAAACCGTTCGGCCGTTGCGCTCCCACAATGGTACGAGCGCAACGTCGCTCGACCTCCTATTGTCCCTCGTTGTAATAGGCCGGGCCAATCGGCGCAGGTGGCCGCGGATATCCATAATAACCTGATGATTGTTCATAATATCTTCGCGGCCCGTAGTACGGCGGAGGCGCAGCTGTCCAGTTGGGCGAATAAACAGGCCCCTCATCACACATTCGAATCCGGTGAATAGTCTCGCGTCCGTAACTGTCAATGCGCCGCTCGTGAAAAATGCGGCACAATCCATTGTACTCGGGCTGCGCACCATAAGAGTACGGATATGAGCCGTAGACCGGTCGGTCGATATCGCCAGCTTTTGCGCCAGTAATTGAAGTTATCGACCAGCCGGCAAGCGCGAGTCCAAACACAGCGCGGCGCATGCCTATCCTACGCATCACTCGTGACATGGGACTCTCCCTGTTTCTGTTTGCCGATGACCGAACCTTTTTATGTCCGGTTCCCGCCGATCGTGCCTCCTCCTCTAAGGCGCTTTGTTGTCATCCGGTGTGCCAGATCGATACACTAAGCCCTCCTCATCGTATTACCTTTAAACCGTTCCGCCGATAAAGCCGTGACCATGCGATTTCCAGACTGGACCTCGCTCGATGCCGCGGAGCGTGGAAAGCTTTCGGCACATGCCTGTGAATTTGCACGCGCGCTCAATGCGCAATTAAAGGCATACGTCGCGTTCGAGGATGACGTTGCGTCCCCGCGCGGCCCGCTCAACGGCATGCCCTATGCGGCGAAGGACATATTTGTGTCCAGGACACGCCGGCCGCATGGCGGGCTCGCGCAGCCTCTGCCTATGGACGCGGCACAAGGAGCCGACGTGCTCGACCTTCTGGATCGCGCCGGCGCTCACCGGATCGGCACCACGGCAATGACCGAGCTCGCCTATGAGCCATCCGGCTACAATGCCAGGGAGGGCGGGCCAAAAAATCCCTGGAATTTTGATCATATCACGGGCGGCTCATCGTCCGGTTCCGCGGTTGCGGTTGCCAGTGGCTCCGTCGTCTTCGCGTTGGGCTCCGACACCGGCGGCTCGCTACGCATTCCGGCGCATTGCTGTGGCGTGACCTCGTGGAAGCCGACCTACGGCGCTCTGCCACTTGCCGGCGCCATGCCCCTCTCCCCGAGCCTGGACACGATCGGCATCCTCGCGCGCAGCGCCGCGGATCTGCGCGAGCCCGCCCGTATTCTGTACGCCGGACACGTGGCCGATCCCATTCGTACAGTCGCCGTGGTTGAAGATGCTCTCAACCTCGCCGAACCTCCGATCGCCAACGCCTGCGGCAACGCCATCGAAATCATCAGAAGCTGCAGCATCGCGCTCGGCCGCACCAAAGGCATCCTTGCCATCGAGGCGCTCGACCCGCACGTCTTCACCATCATGCAGGCGGAGGCGGCGCGAGCGCATCGCGCACTGCTGGACACCGGCACGCTCGACGTGACGCTCACGAAGCGCCTGCGCAAAGGTCTCGAGATCGACGACAAGACGCTCGCCGCGAGTATCGCGGCACGTCCGCAACTTGTTGCCGATTTCCTCGCGCGCATTTTCCAAGAGGCGCAGGCTATCGCTCTGCCTGTGCTGACGAAGAGGACGCCCACAGCGCGCGAGTGTGACCCGCGCTCGCCTGAATTCGATGCAAAAACGCTTTATCAACTCAGTCGCTTGACCCGTTTTGTCAACATGCTCGGCTTTCCTGCCGTCGCAATTCCGGCAGGCTTCGACGACCGCGGTCTGCCGGTTGCGCTGCAGATCGTCGGCCGCCCCGGCTCGGACCACGCGCTGATAGCGCTCGCAGCAGCCGTGCAGAAACGCAGCGATTGGCATGCGCGGATTCCCACCGCTATCCGCGAGCAGGTGATATCGTCCTACATGGGACGATTGGTATGAGCACTGAACAGCCGAAAGCGCTGGCGCATATTCGCGTGCTCGATGTGTCGCGTGTGCGCGCAGGACCGACTTGCTGCCGCATCCTCGGCGACTTCGGCGCCGACATCATCAAGATCGAGGCGCCGCCGGGGGTCGATCCCAACGAGGGGATCAGCGGCGCGCGCGACGGCTACGACATGATCAATCTCCACCGAAACAAGCGGTCGCTCACGCTCAATCTGAAGGAGCGGCCCGGTCACGAGATCTTTATGCGGCTCGTCAAAGACGCTGACGTCGTGGTCGAGAATTTCCGGCCCGACGTCAAAGACCGGATAGGCATCGGCTATGAGGTGCTAAGCGAGGCGAACCCGCGCATCATTCTCGCGTCGATTTCCGGATTCGGGCAGACCGGCCCTTACCGCATGCGCGCCGGGTTCGACCAGATCGCGCAAGGCATGGGCGGATTGATGTGGGTCACGGGCATGCCCGGCTCCGGGCCGATGCGCGCCGGCATTGCGGTGGCGGACAGCTCGGCCGGCGTCTATGCCGCGACCGGTATCCTGATTGCGATCGCCGAGCGTGAGCAATCCGGCCGCGGCCAGTGGGTGCAGACGTCGCTGCTGCAGGCGCAGATCGCGATGATGGATTTCCAGGCGGCGCGTTATCTGATCGACGGTGTCGCGCCTGGCCAGGCGGGCAATGATCACCCTTACTCGACGCCAATGGGCGTCTTCCCGACCGCCGACGGCTTCATCAATATCGGCGTCGGTGGCGACGGCCAGTGGCGGGCGCTGTGCGTCGCGCCCGATCGACCTGAACTCGGCACCGCCGCCGATTACGCCACCAACGACATGCGGCTGCGCAACCGGCCCAAGCTTACCGCTTTGCTAAGCAACATCTTCAGGACCATGCCATCGGCGCAGTGGCTCGCCCTGCTCGAGCAGCAGGGCGTGCCAGCCGGGCCGATCTACAAGGTCGATGAGGTCTTCGCCGATCCGCAGGTGCAGCATCTCGCAATCGCAGAGCCGCTGCATCATCCGACACGCGGCGACGTTCGCGTGGTCGGCCAGCCCATCGCCATGTCGCGCACACCAGCAAAGGTCGTCTCGGCACTCCCCGACCCGGGTGCGCATACCGACGAGATCCTGCGCGGCCTCGGCTACAGCGCCAGCCATATCGCCGACCTGCGCGCAAGAAAAATCGTTTAGCCGCGCATGGCAGACAACGTGACACTGGTGACGGGCGCAAGCGGCTTTCTCGGCAAGGCCGTGATGACGTTGCTCGCGGAGCAGAAGCAGCGCGCGATCGGCCTCGATCCGCGTCCGTCCGCGACGACGCAGGTAATGGACGATCTTTCGGACCGCTCGACGCTTGTAAAGCTGCTCGGCGACGAAAAGGTTACGCACGTTATTCACGCGGGTGGCGTATCCGGACCGATGGTGCTGGCCGACGATCCGCTCAAGGTCATTACCATCAACGTGCTCGGCAGCCTCAATCTGCTCCATGCCGCGATGGAGACCGGCGTTCGGACTTTCATCTACTGCTCATCAGCTGCGGCGCTCGGAAGTTTCCATGAGGAAACGCCGGTCGACGAGAACTACCCGTTGCGGCCGAACAACACCTACAGCGCCTCGAAGGCGGCGGTGGAAATGGTACTGCGCGGGCTGTGGGGGAAGGTTCGGCTCGATCTCTGCGCGCTCCGGTTCACCGTGATTTACGGGCCGGGACGCGAAACGACCTACACCGTCGAGGAAATCGTCGGGGCGGCGCTCGCCGGCAAGACCGCGCGCATCGCGCCGATGGGCGAC
>DATEKG010000177.1:0-6026 GCA_035277565.1 Pseudolabrys sp. | reverse complement strand
GGAATGCCAAGGATTTCGGAATCGAATATTTCGACGAGTTCGACAAGCGACAGGGCATCGTTCACATCATCGGCCCGGAACAGGGCTTCACCCTGCCCGGCACCACTATCGTATGCGGCGACAGTCATACGGCGACGCATGGCGCTTTCGGCGCGCTCGCCTATGGCATCGGCACATCCGAAGTCGAGCACGTGCTCGCCACCCAAACCCTGATCCAGAAAAAATCGAAAAACATGCGGGCGGTGGTCGACGGCAAGCTGCCGCCCGGTGTCGTCGCCAAGGACATTATTCTTGCCATCATCGGCGAAATCGGCACCGCGGGCGGCACTGGTTATGCCCTCGAATATGCCGGCGAAGCCATCCGATCGATCTCGATTGAGGGGCGCATGACCGTCTGCAACATGTCGGTCGAGGGTGGGGCTAAAGCGGGTTTCATCGCGCCGGACGAGAAGGCCTACGCCTATCTCAAGGACAAGCCGAAGGCGCCTAAGGGCAGGGCCTGGGACGAAGCCATGCGCTATTGGGAGAATCTGCACTCGGACGATGGCGCATATTTCGACCGTGAAATCCGTCTCGACGCTGCCAGGTTGCCGCCGCTTGTGACCTGGGGCACAAGCCCGGAGCAGGTCACGTCGATCACCGGCAAGGTGCCGGTGCCGTCCGAAATCCAGGACGAGAAGAAGCGCATCGCCGCCGAACGTTCGCTCGAATATATGGGCCTCAAGGGCGGCGAAAAAATTACCGATATCAAGCTCGATCGGGTCTTCATCGGATCCTGCACCAACGCCCGGATCGAAGACCTGCGTGAAGTTGCGCGGATTGCCGAAGGCAAGCGCGTCAACGGAAACGTCAAGGCGATGATCGTGCCGGGCTCGGGCCTGGTAAAAATTCAGGCGGAAGCGGAAGGGCTCGACAGGATATTCAAGGCTGCCGGTTTCGACTGGCGCGAACCGGGATGCTCGATGTGTCTGGCGATGAATCCTGACAAGCTTGCGCCCGGTGAACGTTGCGCTTCAACATCGAACAGGAATTTCGAGGGCCGCCAAGGATACAAGGGCCGCACTCATCTCGTCTCGCCCGCGATGGCCGCCGCTGCGGCGATTGCCGGCCACTTCATCGACGTCAGGGACTGGAAATAGCAAAACACCGCTTCCCCCGCTTTTGCGGGGCATGTGTCAACGCTGTGCGGCTTGCACCCTTACCAGCAGCGCCAGACGCGGCGCGCCGCCCAGTGGCCGTGCCACCACACGCGCACATGGGTCCATCCGCATGGCGGTCCGGGATAGTAATAAGGGCCCGGATAATAAGCATAGGGATAACCCCAGCCCCATCCAAAACCCCGGCCCCAACCCCAGCCACCGCCGCGCCAACCACCATGCCAGCCGCCATGCCAGCCGCCATGCCACTGAGCCTCGGCGCTGCCCGGAAGGAATGCAAAGAGACTGATTATCAAAGCCACGCTTGCGAGCAATTTTGTGAGCCCAGACATCGCTTAACCTCCGATGCCGCCCCGTCACTGATTCCATCCTAGCCGAGCGCCGGGATTTTCTCTATTCCCACCAGCAGCGCATCTGCGGCACGATCACCGGCCCGCTGACGCGATATTCCTTGACCAGCCACGAATAACATTGCCGCTTTGCATACGGCCCAGGATGGACTCGTCGTGGATAGATTGTGACATGCGGACGTTTTTTCTGCGCAGCAAGGTCGACGCCCGTCGACAATGCCGGCGCCGCTGTCGCACTCAAAAACGCCAAAATTGATCCGATCAAGCCCAAACCGGCCGCAATCCTTGACATCGCCGCACCGCGCCTCGTCGTGACTCTCAAGCGTTGCTTATCCGGGGTCATGCCGTCAACCGCTTGGTTGGCGGCAAAACCTCCCCTACAACGGCGGTATGAGCAATCAAGCGTCGGGCTGGCGAAGAACCGCCGCTCCGACATTGGCAGACATCGATTCGCTCGCGGCGGAAGCCTATGCGCGACTGCCGGAGCATTTCCGTACCCTGTGCCGGAATCTCGTCATTCGCGTGGAAGATTTCCCGACCGAAGAGGTCGTCGAGAGCATGGGTGTCGACAATGAATTCGACCTGCTCGGGCTGTTCCAGGGCGTCGGATTACCATTCCAGTCCGAATCGGCTCCCCAGGTCATGCCGAACATGATCTGGCTCTACCGCCGTCCGATTCTCGACTATTGGGCCGAGCACGAGGATACGCTCGGCGAAATTGTCACGCATGTGCTCGTCCACGAAATCGGTCACCATTTCGGCCTTTCCGATGATGACATCGAGGCCATTGAGCACAGTGCCGAGTGAATTCCGATCACGAAATGCAATATCCGTCATTCAAAATCTGAATTGGCGGAACCTCACATGAGCGAGCATCATGAATTGGGGAGCTTCATCATGATCGTCACCGTTTTTCGTTCGCGCCTGATGCCGGGAGTGCGGGAGGACTATGTTGCGCTGGTTGACCGCATGGTCGAACTGGCCGCCACCATGCCCGGTTACATTTCGCACAAGGGATTCTTCGCCGAGGACGGCGAACGCGTCACCATCGTCGAATTTGAGCACGAGGAAGGCATGCGCGCCTGGCGGATGAACCCCGAACATCGGGCAGCACAAAAGAAGGCACGCGAAATCTATTATTCGGAATACAGCGTCCAGGTCTGCAGCGTCGTCAGGGAATCAAAATTCAAACGGGAAGAACGCGCGGCCGGCTGATTGACGGCTTTCCTGCACCTTTGCCGTCGCATATCTGCGTTGGCGTCCACGCTATTGACCGGCTGGCGACAAGGTTTATGACACAGGCTGTGGAAGCGGGTCGCCCCCGGAGTCGAGAAGGCCATGGAAAAATTCACAGTCCTTGAAGGCGTTGCAGCGCCGCTGCGCATGATCAATGTCGATACCGACATGGTGATCCCGAAGCAGTACCTGAAGACAATCAAGCGCACTGGCCTTGGCAAGGGGCTGTTCTCCGAACAGCGCTATAAGGACGACGGCAGCGAAAATCCGGACTTCGTGCTCAACAAGCCGGCCTACCGTAAAGCCAGGATCCTGGTCGCCGGCGACAATTTCGGCTGCGGATCTTCGCGCGAACATGCGCCATGGGCGCTGATGGATTTCGGCATCCGGTGCGTTATCTCGACTTCATTCGGCGATATTTTCTACAACAATTGCTTCAAGAACGGTGTACTGCCGGTCCGCGTGTCGCCAGAAGACCTGGAAAAGCTTTTCGACGATGCCGAGCGCGGCGCCAATGCGACGCTGACGATCGATCTTGAAAAACAGGAAATTCGCGGACCGGACGGCGGCGTGATCCATTTCGAAATCGACGCACACCGCAAGCACTGCCTGCTGAACGGCCTCGACGATATCGGGCTGACCCAGCAGAAGCAGACAAAGATCGGCGCCTACGAACAGAAATCCGCAGCCGCTCGTCCCTGGGCCTAGCCGCGCGCGGCGATCGACTCGGCGATCGCGACGGTGCGCCTCGCCATGTCGGCGTGCAGCCGCTCGACCATGCGGCCGTCGATCGATACCACTCCCTTGCCTTTGTTTTCGGGCAGGTCGAACGCGGCGATCATCTTGCGCGCCTGTTCGACATCGGCCGACGAAGGCGAAAACGCCTTGTTGCACGGCTCGATCTGGTTGGGATGAATGAGCGTCTTGCCGTCAAAGCCGAGCTCAACGCCCTGCGCGCATTCGCGGATGAAACCGTCGGCGGCGCCGATGTCGTTATAGACGCCATCAAGGATATCGATCCCGTGAATCCGGGCGGCGGCGACGGACATCGACAGCCACGGAAGCATCGGTGCTCGTCCCGGCACGAGACGAGCCCGCGTGTCCTTGGCGAGATCATTGGTTCCCATCACGAAGCCGGAGAGTCTCGTTTCGGAATCGCGCGCCGCCGAAGCGATGGAAAGAATATTGAAAATCGCGAGCGGCGTTTCGATCATCGCCCAGACCCGGGTCTTGTGGCCGGTCCCCATGTCGAGCAGACGCCGGCCGATCAGCTCGAGAGTGGCGGGAACGGATACTTTCGGTACAAGAATGGCGTCCGGCGCCGCATGCGCGGCTGCCGCAAGATCGTCGGCATGCCACGGCGTATCAACTCCGTTGACGCGGATGAACAGTTCGCGGACACCGAAGCCTCCGGCCTTCACCGCTTCCGTCACCTGCCGGCGTGCGGCTTCCTTTCCGTCAGGCGCCACGGAATCCTCGAGGTCGAGAATGACCCCGTCGACCGGCAGAGTTTTGGCCTTTTCGAGCGCCCTGGCGTTCGAACCGGGCATATAGAGGACGCTACGGCGCGGACGAATTGTCATCGATCAGGGCCCCGCAAGTTCGCGAGCAAGCCTAGCGTCGCCTGCCGCCCCACGCCACACCCTTGTCATGACGGGTTGCCAGAGGCGACGATGGCATGATTGTGTGAAACGGAAAAACCTCGAACGGTGACCTGCGTGTCCTTCCCGAAGCAGCTGATCGATGGCTACCGCGCATTTCTCAACGGCCGCCTTCGCGCCGAGCAGGACCGCTATCGCGAGCTCGCGCATAGCGGCCAGTCGCCGCAGGTCATGGTGATCGGCTGCTGCGATTCACGCTGCTCGCCGGAAGTCATCTTCAACGCCCGGCCCGGCGAACTGTTCGTCGTCCGCAATATCGCGAATCTGGTGCCACCCTATGCGCCGGACGCCCAGGCGCATGGCGTGTCGGCCGCACTCGAGTTTGGCGTCATGGCCTTGAAGGTCCGGCACATCGTGGTGCTGGGCCACGCACAGTGCGGAGGCATCAAGGCCTTCGCCGAGGATGCCGAACCGCTTACACCCGGCGACTTCATCGGCAACTGGATGAAACTGATGGCGCCGGCGGCAGCGAAGGTCGGACCGCGCGGCAGTCGATCGATGGCGGACTATTTGACCTTGCTCGAGCAGGAGAACGTCGCGCTCAGTCTCGAAAACCTTACGACGTTCCCGCGCCTGCGGGCGATGGTTGAACGCGGCGACGTTACGCTGCATGGGGCCTATTTCGGCGTCGCCACCGGCCAGTTGTCGGTGCGCAATCGGTCGACCGGGACGTTTGAACAGGTTGCGGCCGAGGACTACGCGCGCCTGTTCACAAAGCCGCATTTCTAGCCATACAGCCCCCAATTCCCGCGGCTTACCGGCCCTTAACCGTGATTTCGTCAAATCCCCCTTGTTTCCGGAGGTTCCGCACGGCGGCATGGTTACTGCGAATGCCCGCTTTTCGTCTAACGCGATGGTAATGACCTGCCGCTAGAAACGGCCGCGTTTCACAGTGCCGGGACGACTCAAGCCGTGACGGAAGAGCGGTCGATTATCGCCGAGATCGAAGGGACGTTTGCAACGGGATCACCCGACAAGCAGGCGGCAATTCTTCGCCGGGTTACCGATCTGTTCCTCGCCGGCGCCAACAACTATTCAGACGCGCATATCGACCTCTTCGACGGGGTCATCACACGCATCGCTGAAAGGATAGAGATCAAGGCGCGGGCGGAACTTGCCCAGCGTCTCGCGCCCGTTCCTCATGCGCCGCCGGCAACCATACGCAAGCTTGCCCGCGACGAATCGATGGAAGTGGCCGCGCCGGTTCTGAGCCTGTCGGGCCGGCTCAGCGACGACGACCTGCTTGCGATTGCCGGAGGCCACAGCCAGGACCGCCTGCTGGCAATCTCGAAACGATCGACGCTGAGCGAGAAGATAAGTGACGTACTCGTGACACACGGCAATCGCGATGTCGTGCTTTCGGTGACGCGTAACGAGGGCGCCCGTTTCTCCGATGCCGGTTACACAAAGCTGGTGGACAGATCGATCAATGATGAAGTGCTGGCGATCTGCGTTTCCATGCGCAAGGACATACCGCAGGAGCATTTCAACGCGCTGATCGCAAAAGCATCGGACGTCGTGTTCGAAAGGCTCGTAGCCAGCAACCCCAACGCGGTCTACGAAGTTCACAGTGTGCTCGCCGACATCACCGGTCAGGAGCGGTCGCATCAGCCGAAGGCCAA
>DATEKG010000176.1:0-3034 GCA_035277565.1 Pseudolabrys sp. | reverse complement strand
GTCACCGTCGAAACGACGGTTACGCGCACGCCCTTGCGCTGAACCGCCTCGACGAGCGAGCGAAAGTCACCGTCACCCGAGAAGAGCACCATGTGGTCAATCGTACCCGCGATTTCCATGGCGTCGACGGCGAGCTCGATGTCCATGTTTCCCTTGACCTTCCGGCGGCCGGTTTGATCGACAAATTCTTTGGTCGCCTTGGTGACGACGGAATAGCCGTTGTAGTCGAGCCAGTCGATGAGGGGACGGATCGATGAATATTCCTGATCCTCAATGACGGCGGTGTAATAAAATGCTCGCAAGAGATAGCCGCGCGATTGAAACTCGCGGAGGAGCCGCTTGTAGTCGATATCAAAACCGAGAGACTTGGCAGTCGCGTAAAGATTAGCTCCATCAATAAACATAGCGATTTTTTCGCCGGGTACTGTCATGGGTTTCTCTCACAATTCAAATACAATGGCCTCCAGACCCTGCCCACGCGCAACAATTGTCGCGTCGCCCCCGCGGTTCCGGATAGCCGTTAACAGAGCTTTGTGGCGCCTCCGGTCAATTGGAGGTCCCCACCTGCGAAATCACGCCGGGCCGACAAAATCCGGTGCCGTCGGCTTGCCTGCGATCTCACAATCGTCGCGTAACAGACGGTTGGGGCTAAACCAAGACAAAAATGCTTGAAATTCCATGCGTCAGGGGATACCTAGCAGGCGAATTCAAGGACAAGTTCCACCAA
This sequence comes from Pseudolabrys sp., assembly GCA_035277565.1. Lineage (GTDB taxonomy): Bacteria > Pseudomonadota > Alphaproteobacteria > Rhizobiales > Xanthobacteraceae > Pseudolabrys. The sequence continues at coordinate 2,307 of DATEKG010000176.1, read as the reverse complement.
ATGGAGTGGCGAGCCGATGGCCCGTGTCACCGTAGAGGATTGCATCGACAAGGTAGAGAACCGCTTCGATCTCGTGCTGCTGGCCAGCCACCGCGCGCGCATGATCTCTTCCGGCTCGCAAATTACGATCGAGCGCGACAACGACAAAAACCCCGTCGTCGCTTTGCGTGAAATTGCCGAAACGACCGTTTCACCCGGCGATCTGAAGGAAGATCTCATCCACACGCTTCAGAAATACGTCGAAGTGGATGAGCCCGAGCCCGAAGTCCCGCTTATTGGGGCGGGCGCAGGCGCCAGCGTCGATTCTGACGACACCGAGGTAACCGCCGACCGCATGACCGAGGAGGAGCTTCTCAAGGGCCTCGAAGGTCTGGCACCGCCGGAGGAGCCTCCGGAAGAAGACGCGGAATAGCGTCTTACACTGTTCGGTTGAGCATCGGATGGCCCGGCTGCGCCGGGCTGTCTGCTTTTTGTCAACCAAATGGTTAAGGCCTTGCGATACGGCTGATGGCGCGTGATATCTTGAGGTAGTTCCTTAAGAACGGCTGCATAAGGCACCGGTATGGCGCGAACGCGTTCCGATCTTCCGCGCGTGCAAAAACAGGCCCCGACCAGGGTTGCCCGGCCGGCGCCACTTGCCGTGCCGGCGCAATCGGCCGAGAAGGCGGGACGAACGCGAAAGCTGCCCATGATGCGGCAGTATGACCTCGTCGAAAGGGTGCGCCGCTACAATCCCCATACCGACGAGGCGCTCCTCAACCGCGCCTACGTCTATGCGATGAAGGCGCATGGCGAGCAACGGCGCGCGTCGGGCGATCCATATTTTTCTCATCCCATTGAGGTCGCGGCGATCCTCACTGACTTGAAACTTGACGACGCAACTATCGCCGCGGCGCTTCTGCACGACACGATCGAGGATACCGAGGCGACCCGCGCTGAAATTGACAGCCTGTTCGGCAGCGACATCGGCCGTCTGGTCGAGGGCCTGACAAAGCTGAAAAAGCTGGACCTCGTAACCAAGGAAGCGAAGCAGGCCGAGAACCTGCGAAAGCTTCTTCTTGCCATTGCCGACGACGTCCGCGTGCTGCTGATCAAATTGGCCGATCGGCTGCATAACATGCGAACACTTGAATACATGCCGCCGGAGGCGCGCCGGCGCGCCGCAGAAGAAACGCTGGAAATCTACGCGCCACTTGCCGGACGCATGGGCATGCACGAGATGCGCGAAGAGCTCGACGATCTCGCGTTCCGTGAGCTGTATCCCGAAGCTTATGAGGTGGTGAGCTCCCGGCTCATTGCTCTGTCCGATCGAAGCCGGTCGCTGATTTCAGAGATTGAGAAGCAGCTGACAAGAAAACTTGCCGACCGCGGCATCGAGGCCCGCGTCGTTGGGCGGCGCAAGCGCGCCTATTCGATCTGGCGAAAGATGGAACGCAAATCGGTCGGCTTTGAACAGCTGTCTGATATTTTCGGGTTCCGTGTCGTCGTGAAAACACTTGAAGACTGCTACCAGGCGCTCGGCATTGTCCACAGCACCTGGCCGATGGTGCCCGGCCGCTTTAAGGATTACATTTCGACGCCCAAGGGCAATGACTATCGGTCAATTCACACTACGGTCATTGGGCCAAGCAAGCAGCGCGTTGAACTGCAGATCCGCACGGTCGAGATGCATGATATAGCCGAGTATGGCATCGCCGCGCACGCGCTCTATAAAGACAATGTTGGCTCGCCAACGGAATTGCTGTCACGGGAGTCGACAGCTTACGCATGGCTGCGGCGAACGATCGAGCTGTTGGCCGAGGGGTCAAATCCCGAAGAATTTCTTGAGCACACGAAGCTCGAGCTTTTCCATGACCAGGTTTTCTGTTTCTCGCCGAAAGGCAAACTGATCGCTTTGCCGCGCAAGGCGACACCCATCGACTTTGCCTACGCGGTGCATACCGACGTCGGAAATACTGCCGTTGGCTGCAAGATCAACGGGCAAATTGCGCCGCTCACGTCCGAACTGGTCAACGGCGGCGAGGTCGAAATTATAACGTCCAAGGCGCAGACGGCGCCTCCGGCCGCGTGGGAGGCGATCGTTGTTACGGGCAAGGCGCGCGCGGCGATCAGGCGGGCAACGCGTGTTGCGGTGCGCATGCAATATGCCGGCCTCGGCCGCCGTATCGTGGAACGCCTGTTTCAGCGGGCGAAGATCGCATATTCGGACGAGAAGTTGGCCGGCGCTTTGCCACGGCTCGCGCGTGCGTCCATCGAGGATGTGATGGCTGCCGTGGGGCGCAGCGAATTGAAAGCTTCCGATGTCGC
>DATEKG010000175.1:0-6442 GCA_035277565.1 Pseudolabrys sp. | reverse complement strand
TTTGAAAAAGCCCAGCTTTTTGAGATGCCGCTCGCTCAGCTGCACGAGCGCCTGGTTGTAGGGGCTGCCTTCGCCAAATGTGAGCTCGCGCCGGATAACGTTATCGCGAGTCTTCTTGTTGCCATGGATTTCAATGCGCTCAACGTAGATTCGTGGCCCTTCCTCGATGCGATAGCCGAGATTGACAAGGGGTTGGCCAGAGACCCGTTCGGGTTCGGGCTTGACGACGGCGAAAGGCTGTCCGTGCCGTGCGAGCCTGACGAGCATCGCTTCGACGGTGTTGTCGACAGCGTCGGAATTGTAGACGTCGCCGCTATGCGTCGTGAGTGCCGGGTCAAGCTCCGCGCTGGTTACGCCGGGAACGTGGGAAATTACTGCCACATTTCCAAAGTGGTAGAGCGGCCCCTCCTTGATCGAAAAGGTCAGTGTGAGTTCGTTTTTTGCCTTGTCGTATTGCGGCGGCGCCGGCCCTATCTGCACATCGGAGTAACCGTGTGCACGATAGAATTTCAGCAGAAGACTGCGATCGGCCTCGACTTTGTCGGGGTCGTAAAAATCGTTGTCGAGCAGGAAACTTAAAAAGTTGGATTTCCCGCTTTTGACGATGCTGTTGAGCTTTTGTGATCCGAATGCATGATTGCCCGAGAACAGAATATGAGCGACGCCCGTTCTCGGTCCTTCGCTGATTTCGAAAACAAGGTTCACCGTTCCGTTCTTGTTGTCGATCGTCTTCGGATCAATGCGCGCATTGAACCGGCCGTGCCGGCGGTAAAATGTGTCCAGCAGCTCGACATCGTCATGCACGACCGCGCTGGAGAGCGGCCCGCTTTCCTTGCTGGTCAATAGCGGCTTGAGATCCTTGTCCTTGACGGCCTTGTTGCCTTCAAGGGCGATATGGGCGATGAGCGGATTCTCCCGGACCTGCACCTGAATGCCGGCGTCAAGGCGCCGAATTTTGACATCGCTGAAGAGATGTGTCGCGTAGAGCGACTTCAGGGCGGCGTCGAGCTCTCCGGAATCAAAGGTCCCATCCTTTCCGGCGTGGAAATGTGACCTGATCACCTCGGAATCAATATGCCGGTTTCCGATGACGGCGATTGGCGAGTGTGCCGCGTCAGCCGCATGCGCGCAAGGCGATGCGGCGAGGCTCGACAACAAGCATAAATGGGCGACCAGGTGGTGATGGCGCACGGCAGCTCCGCTTACCCGGCGCGAGCCAACCGCGCTTCGAAGGCAAAAGGAGGCCCGTTTTGAGGAAAGCTTGGGCGTACGGCGCCGTTATTTTGCCCCGCCGATGCTCGAATGCAGGCGTGATCGTGCAGGTAAAATCGTAGCAAGGGTCCCTGACCGGGCCTTCACGCGGCTTTCGCCCACAATTGCTTGCTGGCCCTCCGCGCGCCTTCGGCCAGCGACTGCAACTTCAACCAGACGATCTTTGTGTCGACCTGGACACGGCCGGCAAAAGTACCAAACCCGCAGTCGACGCCGGCAATCACGTTCTCGCGCCCGACGACGGATACAAAGTTCGCAATCCGATCAGCAACGACTTCCGGATGCTCGACCGTGTTCACGGTCGAGTCGATCACGCCCGGTATGATCTTCTTGCCGGGCGGCAATTTGATATCGCGCCACACTTTCCATTCGTGCTCATGCCTGGCATTGGCCGCCGGAAATGAAACGGCATGCGGCCGGCCGGACAATATGATGTCGGCGATGTCCCTGATCTCCACGTCGGTATGATGCGGCGCCACGGTTGAACCCCAGCAGACATGCATGCGCATGCGTTCCGCCGGCAGATCGCGAACCGCGTGATTGAGCGCGGCGACATTCACGGAAATGATCTTGCGGTAATCGGCGATCGGCAGGTCGAGATAGACCATGTGACGCAGCATTGCGAGATCGGGGCAATCGAGTTGCAGGATGAAACCGGCTTCGACGATCGCCTGATATTCCTTCCGCATGACGTCGGCGAGCGCGTAGATGTATTCCTCGTCGGTCCTGTAGTAGCGGTTCTTGAGGTAGCGCGCGATCTGGCCCGGGGAGGGCGACGTCATGAAGATGTCCGCCGCTTTGACGCCGGCGAGCGCCTCCCGCGCGAGCCTGATGTCGGCTTCCGCCGCCGGCCAGTCCTTCCAGGCGACCGGCCCGTTGCAGGCCGGCCGGTGCTGGAATGGCGAAGCGAACTGTTTGAGGATTTCAGCAAGCTCGGGGAACTCCGGCTCGCCGGTTCCCATAGGGGCTGCGCTCTCGCCCTCAAATCCCGTCAGGCGCTTGAGGACGTGGACGGTGTAATCGGTACGGCCCTGCTCTCCGTCATTGATAATGTCGAGCCCACATTCGACCTGCCTGCGCACGACGCCGTCAACCGCCTCGCGCACGGCGTTCTGCAACTCCGCCTTCCGCGAGCCGGGCTTTCTCTCTTCGGCCAGAAGCAGGTCAACGACCCTGGACGTCCGCGGAAGGCTGCCGGTGTGGGTGGTGAGGATACGATCCATGGATCAGAATCCGCGCACGACCTCGACCACATGTTCGACATTCGGCGGCGATGCAAAGCAATGTCCGACAAGCTTGCGCCATTCCTGGAAATCGGCGGACTCGCGGAAGTCCCTGGTGTGATTTTCCAGCGTGTCCCATTGTACGAATAGCCGATAGCGCTGGGGCATCTCGTGCGAGCGCTGCAGCGCAACGGACTTGCAGCCCTTGGCGCGCCTGAATATCGGCCCGGCTTTTTTCACGCCGCTTTCGAATTCGGCTTCCATTCCTGGTTTTATGTCAATCTGCGCGATTTCGAGGACCATGCGATTGTTCCGTGTGGAGATAGAGGGCGGGATCGCATTATGATGCGGCGATCGGGCGGTGAAAAGGGCGGTGCGCCGCAAACGCGGGCGCTCCGCTACTCGGCCGCCTGCTGATCCGCGACGTCGATGAAGCCGCCGGATTGCCGCCGCCACAGCGCGCCGTAATGGCCGTTCCGCCGCAGCAGTTCGTCATGCGACCCCTGCTCGACGATGCGTCCGCGGTCGAGAACGATCAGCCGGTCCATTCGCGCAATCGTCGACAGGCGATGGGCGATCGCAATCACGGTCCGGCCTTCCATCAGTGTTCCGAGGCTCGACTGGATTGCGGCTTCGACTTCGCTGTCGAGGGCGGATGTCGCTTCGTCCAGCACGAGGACGGGAGCGTTCTTGAGAATGACACGTGCGATGGCAATTCGCTGGCGTTGCCCGCCTGACAATTTGACGCCACGCTCGCCGACCTGCGCGTCGTAGCCGCGACGGCCAAGCTGGTCCTCGAGGTCAAGGATGAATTCATGGGCATGCGCCATGGCAGCAGCGGCGATCACATCGGCGTCGGAGGTGCCTGGCCTGCCGTAACGGATATTGTCGCGAATCGACCGGTGCAGCAGGGACGTGTCCTGCGTCACGACTGAAATCTGCGTGCGCAGGCTTTCCTGGGAGACAGCCGAGATATCCTGACCATCGATCAGGATACGTCCGCCCTCCAGGTCGAAGAACCGCAGCAGCAGGTTGACCAGCGTGGATTTGCCGGCGCCGGACCGGCCGACCAGTCCGATCTTCTCGCCCGGACGGACATCAAGTGTGAGTCCGTCGATGAGCCCGCTTTGCCGGCCGTAGCCGAAGCGGATGTCTGCGAAATGGATATTGCCCTCGGTGATTTTCAGGGTATGCGCATCCGGCCGGTCCGTCAGCAGATGCGGACGCGCAATCGTCAGCATGCCTTCCTGGACGACGCCGACATTTTCAAAGATGGTCGTCACCTGGTACGCCACCCAATGCGACACGGTGATGATCTGTGTCATCATCGGCAATGCCATGGCGACAACGCCAACCTCAATATGCCCGAAGCGCCACAGCGCGATCGCGAATGCGCCGGTCGACGTGATCAGCAGCGCATTCAGCATGATCAGCGAGAGTGTAAACCACGTATTGAGCCGCAGCGACTGATGGAACCGGCCGGTGTGATGGTCGATTGCATCCCGCACATAGGCATCTTCGTCGCGGGCGCGCGCGAAGAGCTTTACCGTGACAATGTTGGTATAGGTATCGACGATACGGCCGGTAAGCATCGAACGCGCTTCCGACATCGTTTTCGATGTGTCACGCATGCGCGGCACGAAGTAACGCAGCAGCACGACGTAACCCGCGAACCAAACCAGCACCGGGACCGCCAGCCAGCGGTCGGCATGCGCGAGCAATATCAGCGAAGACGTTCCGTAGATCAGAATGAACCAGACCGCCGTCAGCAAGGAGACCAGGCTTTCCCGGATCGCCGGGCCGGTCTGCATGACGCGCGTGGCGATGCGTCCGGCAAAGTCGTTCTGGAAGAATGCCCAGGATTGCCGGACCACGTGCCAGTGGCTCTGCCAGCGGATTCGGTTCGAAACATTGGCGGCAATCGCCTGATTCATCAGGAGATGCTGAATGGCGAACATACCGGGCCGCACCACGACCAGGACGATCGCCATTCCGGCAAGCATCGGCCAGGAGTTCGCCAGAAGTTCATCCGGTTTGCTCGTCGTCACCAGTGTCACCACCTTGCCGATGAAGACCGGGACGGTGATGTCCAGCAGAGCGACAGCAAAACCGGCAGCGAACAGCCCGATGAACAGCCCCCTGGCCTGGCTGGCGAAATGCCAATAGAACGCGACCAGCCCGGCCGGCGGCTGGGCGTTTTGCGGCGCCGCGGTCGGCGCCAATGCCTTCTCGAAAAAGCGAAACATGGCCCTCCCAACACAGGCGCGCGCGACGCCAGGGCGCCGCGCGCTACCAACTCAGAACTCTCCGATTCGCAGCAAGGCTAGAGCCGCATCGTGTCGGGAGCAAGGCACATCGCGGCAGTGCGCGTTCAAACCCTTGTGTACTGTCCGCGGCCGAAGAAGCGGTCTTTCTGTTCGTCGCTGGCCTTGTCGCGGATCGATTTGACCGTGCCAACTTTGGCAAGCGCCCGTTTGACGGGTTCGCGCGACGCGACTTTGTCAGCCCACGACTTGATCGTCGGATACTTCGCCGGATCGATAGCGACCAGTTCAAAATTGCGTAGCCAAGGCCACGCCGCGATGTCTGCGATTGTGTATTCGGCGCCTGCCACATAGGGATACGTCGCCAGCCGCTGCTCATAAAGATCGAATAACTTTAGAACCTGCGTGCGATAGCGCCTCGCGCTGTAGTCATTGCCCGGCCCGGCAAACTTGCTGAAGTGGACGTGCTGGCCGCTCATGGGGCCGACATTGGCAATCTGAACCACAAGCCACTGCAAGGTGTCGTAGCGGGCGGCCGGCTCATGCGGAATGAATTTCCCGGTTTTCTCGGCGAGATAGATCAGGATCGCGCCCGATTCGATCACGGTGTAAGGCTTGCCATTCGGCCCGTCGCTGTCGACGATTGCCGGGACCTTCTGGAGCGGATTGATCCTGGTGAATTCAGGAGTGAATTGCTCGCCCGCCCAGACATCGACAGGCTTGATGTTGTAGGGCAGCCCGCATTCCTCGAGCATGATGAAAATCTTCTGCACGTTCGGGCTGGTCAGCGCGTAAAAGTCGATCATGAGATGAAATCTCTTGCATTGCGGCCGCGGACTGCGGCGGCTCTCTATAACGAACGGAAGGCAGCCTGTCTTGCCGACTGACGACAACATCACGCTCGCGCTGATATGCCGATCCTCATCCAGAAGTTGCGATATGGCTGAAATTTGCGGCTTATCGCGCCGCACTTTCCGGAGCCTCGCGTTGCGCCTATCATTGGGCGTGACCCGGCGGCCCGGGCAGGGTGACCGTCATGATCTTTCGTCAACTTTTCGATCAAGTGTCCAGCACCTATTCCTATCTGCTCGCCAGCCGGACGGGCGGCGAGGCCCTGATCATCGACCCGGTGCTCGAGAAGGTCGACCGCTATCTTCATCTCGTCAAGGAGCTCGATCTGAAGCTGGTAAAGGCGGTCGATACGCATCTGCATGCCGATCACATTACCGGCCTGGGCGCGCTACGCGATCACACTCACTGCATCACCGTGATGGGCGAGCAAACCAGGGCGGACGTCGTCTCGATGCGACTGGCCGACGGGGACAAGCTGACAATCGAGGGCCTGTCGCTCGACGTCATTTACACTCCCGGACACACGGACGATTCCTACAGTTTTGTGATGCCGGATCGTGTTTTCACCGGCGACACGCTTTTGATCCGAGGCACCGGCCGCACGGACTTCCAGAACGGCGACGCGCGCATGCAATATGAATCGATCTTCAATCGTCTGTTGAAGCTGCCGGATGCCACGCTGGTTTACCCGGCGCACGACTACAAGGGCGACACGGTTTCGACGATCGGTGAGGAGCGGGCGTACAACCCGCGCCTGCAGGTGAAATCCGTCGATGACTATGTGGCACTGATGAACAATCTCAAGCTTTCGAATCCGAAAATGATGGACGT
>DATEKG010000174.1:0-4948 GCA_035277565.1 Pseudolabrys sp. | reverse complement strand
GCCTTGAGCTTTTGGAGCTTCTGCATGACCGGGAAAGCGATCCAGGCGCGGTCGCGCAGATGCGGGACTCGCGAAATATCCATGACCTGAGACAGCTTCCGGATATAGAACAGCTCTTCCTTCGACTGGATGTTGAATTCGCTGAACTCGACCCGCCCCTCGAGCAGGTCGCGGGCGGAGATCTCCGCATTGAACCGCTGCTTCCAGGAGGACTCCTGCGGCGACACGTCGAGGCCGGCGCCCTCGCCGAACGGCACCTTGGCGCGATCGCGGATCGCCGTCGGCAATGCGTCGGGATAGAGATCGTAGAGGTCGCGAAGCGCCGCCTTTCCGCGCGGCAGCCCGTCAACGTCGCGCACCAGTGCCGCGGCATCGATATTAAGCGCATATCGGACGATCGACGGGTCGAGAAAGGGCTCGCGCGTTTCGACCTGGTGGCGCATCGAGCAGCGATCAACACGCTGCAGGCTAACGCGATGCATGAGCGCCAGGCACTCATCGCGCACCGGACGGCCATCGGCGTCGCTTTCCTGGAAGGCCACTTCGAGCGGCGGGTAGCCGCAAAACAGCTCATCGGCGCCTTCCCCGCACAGTGCCACCCGGAAGCCGTCGCGATGCATCTGCTCTGCCGCGAGCAGCGAGCAGACCGCGCCACGTACCAGATTGGGCTCGAAGGATTCGGTGACCTCCACGACGCGGCCGATCGAAGCAAAGACGGCATCACTGTCGGGCTCAAAAGGAACGAGCCGCAGGTCGAAACCTGTCTTTTCCGCATATTCGGCCGCATAGCGGTAGTCAGGCGCATTTTTGCCGCCGACGAAGTAGCCAGGCGTTTCCGGCCGGAATTGCCGCGCATAGTGGGCAACGAGCGTGCTGTCGATCCCGCCGCTAAAAAGCGTCGCAACCGGCAGACCTTCCGGAAGCCGGATGCGAACGGCATCGCGCAGCAGCTCGTCGAGCACCTGCGGATCATGTCGCACCGGCAAATCGACGCGCGGATAGACCGGCGACTTGAAACGCACACAGGTCTTGCGGGACAGCGCATAGCCCGGCGGCAACAGCAACACGTCGCCCGACGGCATCGTTTGCAGCAGCGGCCGCATTTCCGAGCAAAACAGGAAGCTTGTCCCCGACTGGATGACGTAGAGCGGCTTGACGCCGAATGGATCGCGCGCAGCGAGAAATTCGCCGTTGGTCAGATCGATCGCAACAAAAGCGTACATGCCGACCAGATGTTCGAGCGCGCGATATCCCCACACCTGCAGCGCATTGGCGAGAACCTCCGTATCGGAATCCGTCCGGAATTCGACGCCGAGATCGGCGAGTTCCTGACGCAACTCACAATAATTGTAGATCTCACCGTTAAACGACACTGCGAGACGCCCGTAAAACGAAAGCTGCGGCTGCACCGCATGTTCGGCGTCGACGATGCGCAGCCGCCGCGTCCCCATGGCGGTGTCCTTGCGCGGCGTGATCACGGGGTCGGTGACATCCCCGCGGTGCAGGATGCCTTCGATCAACCGCCGGACGGTGGCTTCGGCCTCGGGCCATTCGATCGCCACCGCAATGCCGCACATGCCTTGTCTCCCTGTTTTTCGGACTTCCCGCCCGTTCAGCTTCGGTTAACCATAGGGGCGGAAGGGTGAAATTTGACTTAACCGCACTCGCCCGACCGGCGGACAGCTGTGAAAAAGCGCCCGTCCCTGAGCGATTTTCGGGAATTTATCGGGCGACGCCGCGTCTAATTCCTGCTAGAGCGCCTCAACCCGCGCGGGGAATCGATGAAGTTGCCTGTCCGAAGGATTGCCGGCCCCCTCGCCATCATTGCGATCGGCCTGCATACAGCGCTCTGGGGCGTGATTTCGACGTCCGCACCCGGCGCGGCCGCCGATCCATTGTCCGTGATCTGCCACAGCGGAGGCGATGCGGCCTCGGACCAAGCCCCGGCCGGGCCCGTCCATTCCCGTGCCTGCGAGCACTGCAACCTGTGCGGCACGCCTGCGGCGAGCCCCAGCCCTGTCGGCGTGGCGGTGGCAGTGCTCGAGCCCGCCGAGTTCCTGCACGTCCTTGTCCCACCCGCCGTCCGGCCGGCGGATGGCGTCATCGTCAAATCTGCAAGTGCCCGGGGTCCTCCAGTTTCAGCCTGACATCCACCGGCCGCCAATCCGCGCGGCCCGCACTCCGTCACGGCAAATCTGGAGAATTCCATGTGCAAGTCATCATGGCCCCTGGCCATGTCCTCCGCCGTTCCCGAAGACATTGGGCCGGCCGATCTTCGCGCGAACAACATCAACACAGGGAGGCCGAACTTCGGTCATTAGCCATGCGCATCCTCATCACCACCGTTACAGCTTTCCTTCTGGTGGCAGAAGTTGCCTTCGCCCATGCCCACCTCGATCACGCCAGCCCCGCGGCCGGCAGCACGGTCGCGCAGGCGCCGAAAGAGATCGTCCTGACATTCACGAACGAACTCGAGCCGGCCTTCAGCGGCGCAGAGGTCACCAGTGAGAAAGGTGACCTGCAGTCGGGCAAGGCCAGCGTCGACGGAAGCAATCCCGCACAGTTGCGGGTGCCGCTGAAGACGCTTTCAGCCGGCACCTACAAGGTGAACTGGCACATCATGTCCGTCGACACCCACCGCACCGAGGGCAATTTCACGTTCCGCGTGGGCCGCTAGCGAACTGATCGGGAGCCGACGGGATGGCTGACGCCTTGATTGCAATGCGCGCGCTGCATTTTGCAGCGACGCTCATTGCGTCGGGCACTGTTATTTTCATGGTGCTGATCGGTGAGCCGGCGGGCGCGTCAGTTCCGCCGGCGTCGTTTCGACACCTGCGCCGGCGTGCAAACCTCCTCATCCTCAACGCCCTCGCTGTCGCGCTTGTCACCGGAGCCGCATGGCTGGTCTTGTTGTCGGCCGACATCCTCGGCGTGTCGCCATTTGCCGCCCTCGGCAATGCAAGCTGGACCGTTCTCACCGAGACACGGTTCGGCTGGATCTGGCTTACCCGGTTCGCATTAGCCCTGGTGCTCATCGCGCTCGTCATGCGCGGAAGCCTTGCGGCACTGCAGCTCGTTATCGCGGCGGTCTTCGTGGCGGCGCTTGCACTTGCGGGTCATGCCGGCGCCGTCCCCGGCTTCGCAGGCGATCTTCACCGCGCGTCCGACACGGCTCATCTCCTCGCCGCTGCTGCGTGGCTTGGAGGTCTGCCAGGTTTCGTGCTCGCGGTCGCGGTCGCGCGAAATGCAGGCGGCAAGCCTTGGAACACCTTTGTCGTCGGCATGACGCAACGGTTTTCAATCCTAGGCATCCTTTGCGTGGCGGCACTGTTCGCAAGCGGTCTGGTCAATAGCTGGAACCTGCTTGCGGGCCCCCGTGACCTTTGGACGACGACCTACGGAAAGCTTATCGCCACCAAGATCGTTCTGTTTGCCCTCATGATTCTCGTGGCCGCCTACAACAAGTTCCGGCTGACACCGCGCCTGCCGGCCAGGAATGCGCTGCGCCGTCTGGAACGCTCGACCTTCGCCGAAATCGGCCTCGGGCTTTGCGTTCTTGCAGCAGTCGCCGTGGTCGGCACGACCGAGCCGCCAGCCCACGTCCATGCCCATGTCGATGTCCATCCTCAGCCTTTGGCTATTCCTCCCGATGCAGCCTTCGTTCACATCCACGACCTGGAAGCCATGGCCGATGTAACAATTGAACCCGGCCACGTCGGCAGGGCCCGCGCATCGATACGCGTATCGCGCGAGGATTTCTCACCATACCCGGCAAAGGCGGTGAAGCTTTCGCTCGAGCCGCCGAAACCTGCGGGCGGAGGCATCGACAGCATGGCGGTCGAGCACGACGAAAGCTGGACCGTTAACGATTTCGTGCTCGACCATCCAGGCAACTGGACGGTCTGCGTGACCATTATCAAACGATCAGGGGAAACTATCACGCTGAATGCACCGGTCGTCATCGAACGCTAAGCACGATTGCTCGTGACAGCATTTGACCGATCGGCTAGCTTGCAATTTATCCGTACGAGCGGAAGCTGGCGGCAAGACCGGTTCCAACCTGCGGTCCAAGTCTTCGGAGGGAGCAAGTCCTGGCGCGATCAACGCGGCCGCTCCGGCAGCCACAGGCTACCGGAGAGAGGAACTGATTGATGCATCGAGCAGGGCTTCGCGCCCTGCTCTTTTTTTCTTTCAAACTGCTAGCCATGCGGGGGGCCGGATATGGCCATCAACCAGTCGAATGGAATGAGCCCGCGCGTATAGACGAAATACAGGATGGCGAAGATCACGGTCGCAAAGACCGTTGTCCATACGAGCTTGCCCCAGACGCGATGGATCGCCGGCGCTCCAGGATCGGTACCGGGGGCGATCTCGCCGCTTTCCTCCTGATTACGAATGCCCCACGGCAACACTGCGAACAGCGTGACCCACCAGATCAGAAAATAAATCGCGATCGCTGTACTTGTGTGCATTGCCGGTCACGCTTGCTCAAGTTCGACAAGCGTGCCGCAGAAGTCTTTTGGGTGCAAAAAAAGAACCGGCTTGCCATGCGCTCCTATCTTCGGCTCGCCATCGCCGAGAACACGCGCGCCCTGTGCCTTGAGCGCCTCGCGCGCGGCGCGGATATCGGAAACCTCATAGCACAGGTGATGAATGCCACCGTCCGGATTGCGTTCCAGGAATTTCGCGATCGGCGAATCTGCGCCGAGCGGTTCCAGAAGCTCGATCTTGGTGTTCGGCAAGGTGATGAATACGGTTGTCACACCATGGTCGGGCTGCGGGACCTTTGCCGAGACTTCGGCGCCCAGCGTATCGCGGTAGACCTTCGCCGCCCTGGCAATATCGCGCACGGCAATCGCAACATGGTTGAGGCGGCCAATCATTCCTGTTCTTGCTCTCGCTTGGTCCATCCCTTCCTGGTGGCCAATCATACCGTCAACACATGGAC
>DATEKG010000173.1:0-2614 GCA_035277565.1 Pseudolabrys sp. | reverse complement strand
GCAGGCAGCGGCCACCCCGCTTCGCCTGTGGCTGTTGCCGGCCCTAACCGAGAAACGCGCCGCCGCTGATATGAATGGTCTGGCCGGTGACAAAGCGGCCGTTGGGCCCGCACAGGAACCGCACCATGGCCGCGATGTCCTCCGGCCGGCCGCGCTCGCCGGTGATCGTGCCATGCGTGAGGTGATGTGCCGGCTTCTGCGACGTGGCAGGCCGGGTCGTATCGACCGCACCCGGCACCACGCAATTGGCCGTGATCTTGTCTGCGGCAAGATCGTGCGCCAGCGCCCGCGAAAATCCCACCAGCGCCGACTTTGCCGTCATGACATGAGCACGCTCCTTGGATCCGATATGGGCGCTTAGGCCGCCCAGATTGATGATGCTGCCGCCATTTTTCCTCATCGCCGGCAGGCACGCATGCACACACCGAAATGTGCCATCGAGAATGACATTCATGACTTCACGCCACTCCGCAAAGCTCATGTCGGCAATATGCTTCTCGCGACGCAGCGCTGCATTGTTCACCAGGATGTCGATGCGGCCGAATGTCTTGATCGCTGCACCCGCAAGCGCGGCGGCTGTCCTGTCGTCTCCAATATCACCCAGAACCGCAACCGCGTTGCCGCCCGCAGCCTCGATCTCGCGCACGACATTGTCGGCTTCGCTTTTGTTGGCGCGCACATTGAGAACAACGGATGCGCCGGCATCTGCGAGAGCAAGCGCGATCGCGCGTCCGATATTGCGGCCGGCGCCCGTAACGATCGCTACCTTGCCGGAAAGCTCCTTTTCGCTCATTCACCCGTCTCCAATTGCGGTGCCGCGCCCGTCACGCTTGCAGACATCACCCACGCAGCGGCGTCAAATCGACTTTTCCATCGTACAGTTTCGCCAGATGAGACAGCGCTGATGTCGCGCGCTGTTCGGGCCACCCACCGTGACGCACATTAAGTCTGAACTTTTCCTCGATGTCCGCCCGCGTCAGCGGCTCTTGAGAACCGCCGCGGAAGTGCGGCTGACGCTCTTCGACGACACCCCCGTCATTGAGAACAGCACGAATGTGTCCGGTGAAATTATTGGGATAAGGATTATCGGGATCGATGACATATCGGACCTTCGACGCCAGGGCGATAACCGCCGGATCGCGCACGGCGGCGTCGCTGAATGCATCAAGTCCGGCACCGCCGCGCAGGAAGCCGGCGGCGAGAATGTACGGTGTCGCAAATTTGGCCGCATACCCGTTGGGCGGCCTCTGCTTGTCGGCGAGCGGCTCCCACAGACGATGTACGGTTCCTTCGGCGACCTCGCACACCAATTCCTTGATCTCGGCCGGCTTAATGCCGCGGGCCGCGAGCCGCCGGGCGCAGTCGATATAAGGATGCGCCATGGTTCCGCATGGGTAAGGCTTGAAGGCGAGCGTTTCCGTGACCCATCGTCTGCCGAATCCGCCGGTGACGGCGTCGTAGTCTCCTTGCGTCGTGTGCGCGAAGCCATGGAAGAGCCCATGCACCCCCTCGAACACCGTGCGCGGGCCGAAGAATCCGCCGCGCGCGAGCAGGGCCGCGCGGATGCCCGACTGCGCAGCCCAACCCGGATGCAGCCGTTTCGTCCAGGCACCTTCAGCGAGATATTCGATGATCCCGCCGGCAAAGCTTGCGGCAATGCCGAGCGCGTCGACAACCTGCTTCGCATTGAGCCCCAACGCCGCGCCCACTCCCGCCGTCGCGCCCATCACGCCGAATACCGCGGTCGGATGAAACCCGGCCTTGTGCACCGCCTTCGGCACGACAGTGCTCAGGCGGCACATGACCTCCGCGCCAATGGCGATACCGAGCAATGCGGCAGCGCCATTGGGCCGGTGCCGCTCGCAGGCCGCGAGCACCGCCGGAACGATCACGGCTCCTGCATGAACGGGGCCACCTTCAAAAGTATCATCGAAATCCTCACCGTGCGCCGCCGTACCGTTGATGAAAGCGGCGCCGGACGAACTGAACGTGCGGTCGTGTCCGATGGCCGTACATGGGCCTTCATCGTCGCAACCGGCGAGCGCGCTCTTTATGTAGTCCTCGTTGCGAGCAGTCACGCAGAGGCCGACGACGTCAACAAGCAGGTTGACGCATTTCTCTCGTAATGCCGGCGGCAATGCGTCGGCGCGGACCGCGGCGATCGAGGATGCCAGGTGTTCGGCAACCGACGTCTTTGGCAAGCGCGCACTCACGACAAGACTGCCATCACCGCGGGGCCGACGATCGCCGTGCACCGCCAAATTTCAGGCTGTTGGCAAGGGCCACCACGCAGAATGTGATGAGAAGCATCAGCAGACCGAGCACGGCTATCGCGGCGAGATCGCCGCTTTCATTGAGATCATAGATAAGGACGGACAATACCTTCGTATCCGAAGTAAACAACATGATAGCCGCCGACAATTCGCGAATGACCCCGACGAAGATGAAGCACCACGTCGCAATGACGCTGGTCCGCAGCAACGGAGCCGTGATCTGCCATAACGCGCGCAGACGCGTAGCGCCGAGAATCCGGCTCGCGTCCTCAAGCTCGGGATGCACCGCCTTGAACGCCGATTGAAGCTGCTGATAGGCGGCCGGAATGCTCAGCGTCACA
>DATEKG010000172.1:0-11855 GCA_035277565.1 Pseudolabrys sp. | reverse complement strand
CCCGCCGGTAAAGCCAAGGATGATGTTCAATCCCATGGTCGCGATGGCGTAGATCAAGACCTTTGAGCCCAGCGCGGTATAACTGCCGATCATCGGCAGCCACCACGGCAATGCGATTAATGCGATCCACATGACCGCAATGGATGCAATGCGCGTCATTCGAACAGGCCTTCTTCGCCAAACAATCCACGCGGGCGCACCACGAGCACAATCAGCATCATGAGATAGATCACGGCCTCGCTGGCAGCCGGGTAATACGTCGTGGCAATTCCGGCCGCCAGGCCGATGATCAGGCCGCCGAGAACGGCGCCGAACAGACTGCCGACGCCGCCAATGATGATCGCCACGAAGCTTGGCATGATCAGGCTGTTGCCCATCGGCGGCGTCAAACCGAGCACGCCGGCGGCAAGCACCCCCGCCAGCCCGGCGAACAGGCAACCGAATCCGAAATTGAGCGCGCGCAATTTGTAGATGTTCACGCCAAGCGCCGACGTCGTCTCAAGGTCGCGCGTTCCGGCGCGGATGCGAATGCCAAGAAGCGTGTAGCGCAGAAGCAGATAAAGGCCGATCGCGGCAGCAGCCGTGATGCCCATCACGAACAGCCGATAGCCTGTGACGAAGAAATAGGCTTCGCTGACCGGCGAGTTGATGATGTCGGGGACTTCGAGCGGGAGACCCTGCGCACCCCAAATCGTGCGCGTCAGATCCTCGATGATCAGCGCGAGACCGAATGTCAGAAGCAGACTGTAGATCGGATCGGATCGCTTATAGATCGGACGTATCAGGATGCGTTCCACGACGAGGCCAATTCCGGCCGCGAGGATCGGTCCGGCGATAAGTGCGCCCCAGAAGCCGAGATACGGACTAAGCGTGTAGGCGAGATAGGCGCCGATGACGAGGAAGCCGCCATGCGCCATGTTGATTACGGAATTCAGGCTGAGGATGAGAGCCAGGCCCAGGGCCATGAGCGCGTAGAAGACGCCCTGAATGAGTCCGTTGAATGCATTGAAAAGAAGCAGCTGCATCGTATGCCGGTATCTGCCTTATCGATTGTTTTCAAGCCGCACCGCGCCGCCCCCTGAGGGGGCGGCGCGGAGACGGCCGATGACTGAGGTATTTTCTAACGCGTTACGACTGATAATCGAGCTTGCAGCCGGTATCCTTGACCGAAAGCGCGATCTTGTCGCCAGGCACTATGTCCGCGACCTTGAAGAGATGCGGATAAGTGCCGTCCTGAATGATCTCGCCCGGGAACTCGCTCGACATCAGCTGGTGATCGCCCGGACGGAAATAGACCTTGTTCGGTTGCAGCTTGATCTCCGGCGGCAGTTCGAGCCCCTCGAGCGCCTTTGCGACCTTCACTGGCTCAAGCGATTTTGCCTTCGCGACACCCATGGCGAGCGAATGGAGACCCGCGTAGCCGAACCAGGTGCGTGCGCTTGGCCATGTACCGTCGGCGTGCGCCTTCTGGTAGGAGGCAACCCATTCCTTGACGTGCGGCGTGTTCGGCTGATCCCACCACCATTCGAGCGTCCACCAGCCCTGTTTGGCTTCCTTGGGAAGGGCCCGCAGCACCTCGAGTTCGCTGAGACCGCCACCGATGGGGAACTTCTTCATCAGGCCGAACTGGGCGGCCTGCTTCATCGAATTCACAAGGTCCTGGCCGTCGCAGAGATTGATCAGCACGTCAGGCTTCGACTGCTGGGCCTTGATCAGATACGACGAGAAATCCGTCGTGCCGAGCGGGGACAGCGAGTTGCCGAGAACCGTGCCGCCCATCTGCTTGAGCAGCTTGGCGTAGGATTCCTGCAGCGTGTGTCCGAAGGCATAGTCAGGGGTGATGAAATACCATTTGCCGCCGAACTTCTTGTAGAGAGTCGCCGCAAGCCCCGCCGCCAGCATGTAGGTTGTCGTGCAGACGCGGAACGTCGTCCAATGGCACTGGGTGCCGGTCACCGGATCGGTGTGCCCGCCGGTCACCATGTAGACCATGCCTTTTTCATGCGCGACCTGGTTGACCGAAAGCGCCGTCGCCGAGGAGACCGCGCCCATCAGCAGCGAAACCTTGTCCTGTTCGATGAGCTTGTGCGCTTTCTGGGCGGCGAGACCCGCGTTCGCGGCATCGTCTTCAACGACGAGTTCAACCTTGCGTCCGAGCATTCCACCCTTGGCATTGATTTCCGCCAGCGCCATATGCGCTCCGCGAGATTCACTTTCACCCTCGGCGGCATATGTTCCGGTCAGCGGATCATGCATGCCGACTTTGACCGGCGTCTCGCCCTGCGCAAATGAAAGAATTGGCGGCGAAAAAACGGCTGACGCGCCCAGGGCTGCGCCCGTCTTGATGACGGTTCTCCGATCAGGCTTCCAAAGCGATTTGCTCATATTGTTCCTCCCTCGCACTTTTTTTATGCGGCGTTATGTAAAGCAACAGGAAATAGACGTACTTGTCGCGAGCGCCGCAAGGCATGCGACATGACGCTATTTCTTCCGGACTGATGCTAATGTGGCGGCTCAATCGCGCGCAAGCGCAAAGAGAATTTCGACGCACTTGTGTCGCACGCGCATTGTCATCGGTTGGTTTCGGACCTTCGTGCGGCGTCAATTCAAATCTCTAATCTTTCGTCTCATCGGCTTCTCTAACATACGAAAACAAAATAAGAATCGCCGCATGATTTCAATTCGCTATCATTTTAATGCGAAAGACAATCGAGACAGGAGAGTTTCGTGAAACGCCACTTCGCAACGCTCGCTACGATATGGCGGCTCGCCGCCCCTTATTTTCGTTCCGAAGATAAGTGGCCGGGACGAATTCTCCTGGCCGCCGTGATCGCGATCGAATTGTCGATCGTCGGTATCACCGTGCTGATCAATTCCTGGAACAACAATTTTTACAACGCGCTTCAGGACAAGAATTGGAACGCATTCGTCTATCAGCTCGGCTATTTCTGCGTCCTTGCCGCAATCTACATCGTGCTCGCGGTCTACCAGCTTTACCTCAATCAATGGCTGCAAATTCGCTGGCGACGCTGGATGACGCGCGCTTATCTCAATCGCTGGCTCGCCGGAGCCAATCATTACCGCATGCAGTTGCTGGGGGACGCCGCCGACAATCCCGACCAGCGAATTGCCGAGGACATTTCGCAGTTCGTGACCTCGACCCTGACGATCGGGCTGCAACTCCTTAATTCCTGCGTCACCCTGTTGTCCTTCATGGTCATTTTATGGGGCCTTTCGGCTGCGGCTCCGTTGCATCTGTTCGGAATATCGTTCGCCATTCCCGGCTATCTGCTTTGGGCTGCCCTGATCTATGCCTTTATCGGCACGGCCTTCACGCATTTGATCGGGCGCCCCCTCGTCGCGCTCAATTTCCAGCAGCAGCGATATGAAGCCGATTTTCGTTTCAATCTGGTGCGGGTGCGCGAGAACTCGGAACAGATCGCCGTGCTTAGTGGAGAAACCGCCGAACGGGACCGTTTGTTGACGCGATTCGGAAATGTCGTTGGAAACTGGATGGCCATCATGACCCGCCAGAAGAAGTTGACCTTCTTCACTGCGGGCTACACGCAGGCCTCAGTCGTGTTTCCCTTCATTGTCGTCAGTCCCGCCTACTTTGCAGGTGTCGTGCAGCTCGGCGGCCTGATGCAAACGGCCAATGCATTTGGCCGCGTCCAGGACGCGCTGTCCGTATTCGTGACTCTCTATCGCAGCCTGGCCGAGTGGCGCGCCGTCATAGACCGTCTCTCAGGTTTCGATCGATCCGTGGCTGCTGCACATGCCGTTGCGTCGAAGCCGCCCGCCATTGCTTTGGCCATAACCGAGAGAAAGGACTTCGAATTTAAAGATCTCGTGGTGAACCTGCCGAGCGGCACGCCACTCGTCTCGGCGCATGCGCTCAGAATCAGGCCGGGCGAGCGGCTTCTTGTCACCGGACCGTCGGGTACCGGCAAGTCGACCCTGTTTCGCGCGCTGGCCGGCGTGTGGCCGTTCGGCTCGGGAGCCATCAACGTCCCGAGAGGCGCCCGCATCATGATCCTGCCGCAGAGGCCGTATTTCCCGATCGCCCCGCTTGCCGCTGCCGTTGCCTATCCTGAAGAGCCCGCCGATGTCGACGAAAGGCAGATGGCAGAGCTGATCGCCGCGGTCGGCCTGCCGGCGCTTGCCTCACGCATCAGCGAGGAAGCGCACTGGAACCGGATGCTGTCTCTCGGCGAACAGCAGCGGCTGGGCATCGCAAGGGCACTCTTGTTTGCGCCGGATTATCTGTTCCTGGACGAGGCGACTGCCTCGCTCGATGAACCGGCGGAGGCGGCGCTTTATCGGCTGATTGAACAAAGGCTGCCAAAGACGACCGTCGTTTCGATCGGCCACCGGGCAACGCTGTCGGCCTTCCACACGCGGCGTGTAACACTGATACGGCAAGGCGATCACGCCATCGTGCAGGAGGCGAACCTCGCGCAAGTAGGCTCATGAGTAGGCTCGCGAGCCGGTTCGTGAATCGGCGCACAAAGCAAAGAGCGGCGGCCGATAGCGGCCGCCGCTCCAGGGGGACAGACTTCGCTTTGCTTACTTCAGGCTGCCGAGGGTCAGGTCGGCAGAAAGCTTTGCGATAAACGTGGCACCGCACCAGCTCGAGCCAACGCCGCCCGGATTGATCGGCGTAATGTTGGTGTTCCCGGTCGCAGTCGGATCGCTTGTGAATGCGTTGCAGTCACCCTTGCTCAGATCGGTATCGCTGTAGCGAAGGTCCAACGTGAACACTTTCCACGTCAAACCGAAGCCGATATTCCAGGTGTTGTAGTCCTTGTAGTTGATCCCGGTGAGAGAAACGCCGGGAGGCGTGACGCCATAGAACGCGTCGCTTGTGCCAAGCCACTGGCGCCCGAACTCGCCCGATACGTACCAGCCGAATGGTCCGAGCGCCATTTTGTCCGGAGCAGTGAACTTGATGGTGCCCGAGGCGTATTCGCCTTCGGCGCCCGTGTTCAGGAAGTTCGGCGAATAGTAGAAATTACCGCCGAACGCCCATTCGTTCACGGTGTAGACAACTTTGCCGTAGACTTCGTAGAAGCTCGCGACCTTTTTCGCGACGTTCCCGTTCATGGGGATGCCGCCGAGTACGCAGCCTGGATCAAGAGCCTGCGTCGGGCCCTGTCCGTAGCACTGACCGCCCGGATAGTAGTAGTACCAATAACCAAAATCGAAGGCGAGCGGGCCGAGTGTCGGCCGGACGCCGCCATACATGTCGATTTCCGCCGCCGCGTTGTTCGCAAACTTGATGCTTTCGCCGGAGAGGCCCGCATAGAGTTGCACATTTGGCGTGATGTTGTAGCGCGGTTCAAAATAAGCAGCGACTGACGGCTTGTGTCCGGACTGGGTGACGCCGCGGAAAATGTAGTCGTTCATCACCGCCGCGCCGAATGCGATATCCCAGGGACTGGGCGCCGCAGAGGGTGCTGGTGCTGCTTTCACCGGCATGTCCGCCGCGAAAGCCGGAACGACGGCCGAAACTGCAAGTGCCGCCGCAATCGACAACGCAATCTTTTTCATTGAATCTGCCCCTTCGTTCGACCGGCCAGTGAAATCCCGCCGATCCCCTTTGCCCGTCGTCAGCGCTTAAAGCCGCAAATCCCGGCTTGCGATCGGACCCCGTACGCGTCTTGACGTGCATTACGCGCAAATTTAGATGCGCGACCTCTCGCCACAGCAAGCCAAAAACGGCGGCAAATGCTGCCTTTTTAGGCGATTTACCCCACCGGCGAGTGAATGGTAGCGGGCTGTTGCGTGAATGTCACAAATCCGGCGCGGGCAGCAGGATTTCACGGCGCCGGAAGCCCACACGGTTGACGGGTTGGGACGGGTTTTCCACAGCCCGTTGAGCAACTCATGATCGCCGGAGTGGCTGTCTAGGCGGCAGCCGCCTTTTTGCGGTTGGCCTCGAGCCGTGAGTCGACCAGCGCCACGATTGCGTCGATGACGGGGTGGCTCAGCCCTTTTTGCTTGGCGATCAGTTGGACCAGCTTGTCGGCACGCTCGATGTTGGGGGCCCCGTTCTGCAGTGCCCGCGCCGCCGATGCCGGGCGGGTCAGGCTCTGAGCCGCCGCGGCGTATTTCTCGAACGGCACCAGATCGCCGGGTGCGGCACCGAGCTTCACGCACAAGTCAAACACAAAATTATAGACCGAACGCGATTCCTCGATATTCGAATGAACCGCCTCTTGCGCGGTGCGCATCCCGTCTTTTGTGATGCACCGATAATTTCCCGCGAGAAGCATCGCCCATTTCGCAAGCGGCACAAAAATCGAGTCGTGCACTCTCAATTTTACCGGAAGTTCGATCTTGCCTTCGGGAGCATCGAACCGGATCGCGTCAATGTCCTTTTCAAGCTGCCGGAGGATCGCCGTGTACATGTCGTTGTCGAACTTCGCGACCTTGAAATTGGTCGGCAATGTAACCTGCAGTACGTTGACCTTCTGATCGGGAGGACGGATCGCCTGCGGGTCCGGACTGCACAGGGTCAACAGACCCGGATCAAAATTGTCCCATACGCTCGGATCGGTATAGGCGGGCTTAAGCGCATCGTAGTTGAGGCCGGGAATTCGCTTGATGTAGGGAAGCGGCGGCATATTCATGATCGACATGCACGGCACTTTGGACTTCGCCACCGCATCGAGCAATTCCCGGACGCCCGGCGATCGGTATTGCGGCTCCTGCATGGCAAGGCCGACCAGATCATAGTCTTTCGGGTTCACTCCGGCGGCACCTCCGGCCGTCACTTTGCCTGGCAGTTTGCGGGAATCGATTTCAATCTGGTCCTTGCGGCCTTTGACCGGCAAGCGAACGCGAAAACCCTCGGCATTGATGAGGTCTGCTTCGGCCGGCAAACACACGAGATGAACCGAGTGACCGCCGAAAAGAATTTTAGACGCCAGCAGCGATCCATAGGACGCGCCCATGATCAGAATTTTGTAAGTTGCCGGCATTGCGGCCTCCCTTATTGTCAATTCAATAAAATCATAAAGAGTTCCGGCCGTTAGGGCCATCTTTTCGGTTTATGCTAAGCGGCGGGCCTTGTCGATGCAATCCGGCAGCCACGGACGACCGCTTTAGCCAGGAGCCGGCTCTGCCTCCGCAACAAACTTTGCGAGCGCCTGGGGCGTCGGGCCGCCATTCGCCCAATCGAGCAGTTCGACCGTGTGAACCACAGGAATTGAGGTGCCGGCCGCAAGCTGCGTGATACAGCCTATATTGCCGGCGGCGATGACGTCTGGCGCGAGCGGTTCAATGTTTCGCAACTTGCGCGCACGCAACTGGTTGGCCAGGGCCGGCTGCAGAATGTTGTAGGTGCCGGCAGAACCGCAACAAAGGTGGCCTTCAGGCACTTCCTTGACCAGAAAACCGTAATTGCGCAGCAGTGCGACCGGCTCCTGCGAAATTCCCTGGCCGTGCTGAAGCGAGCAAGCCGAATGGTACGCGACTGTCATGCGCACAGGCGCCCCGGTGGGGCGGACCTGAAGTGCGGCAAGAAATTCCGTGATATCCCGGCCTAACGCGGACACCTTGGCGGCCTTGTCGGCGTAGGCCGGATCGCTGCGCAACATAAAGCCGTAATCCTTGATCGTCGTTCCGCAACCGGAAACCGTGACAAGAATTGCATCAATACCTTCGCCTTCAACCTCGCGCATCCACGCATCGACATTGTTCCGTGCGCGCACCAAGGCCTCTTTCTCGCGGCCCATGTGATGGTCGAGCGACCCGCAACACGCTTCTCCAGCCGCGACCACCACCTCGATGCCAAGCCGATTGAGCAGCCGAATAGCGGCTTCGTTGGTCGACGGCGCAAGAATCGGATTGATGCAGCCCGACAGAAGCGCGACGCGGCCCCGGCGTTGTCCATCCGCAGGGTAAACCTTGCCGGTGCGTTCGATCGGGGGCGCGGGTTTGCGGCCCGGAGTCAGACGAAGCATAGCGGCAACACGACGCAGGCCAAGGAGGTCGAAAACCGGTGCCAGCGGTCTGGTCACAAGCCCTGCGACCACCGCGAGACGGAACAACCCCGGATCGGTCAGCACGCGCGCAAGCAGGGCGCGCAGCATCCTGTCCAACAAAGGGCGCTTATAGTTGCTTTCAATATACTCGCGAGCGTGATCCACCAAATGCATGTAATGGACGCCGGACGGACATGTCGTCATGCATGCCAGGCAGGAAAGGCAACGATCGATATGTTTCACAACCTCGCGCCGCGGCTGCTCCGCCTGCTCGAGCATGTCCTTGATCAGATAGATGCGCCCACGGGGCGAATCGAGCTCATCGCCCAAAAGCACATAGGTCGGACATGTCGCGGTGCAGAACCCGCAATGCACGCAAGCGCGCAGGATCTTTTCCGAGGCGGAGACCTGCGGGTCGAGTAACTGCGTCAGAGTGAAATTGGTTTGCATCGCGCGAAGGGCTTTGGGTTGTTTAAAATGTCCCGATTAGTCAATCCTATACACCTGCCCACATGCGGCCGGGATTGAGCACGGCTTTAGGATCGAAGCTTTCCTTCACCCGCTTGTTGAGCGCCCGTGTCGCTGCGTTTTCCGGTTCGAAGACGTCGAGCGTGGCTCGCACGGCGGTCGGCGCACGGACGAGCGTGGCATGGCCGCCGATTTCCGCAACAGCACGGCGGATCGCCGCCGCATCCGGCTCATCCGCGAAGGGCATGGCCACCCAAACGATTCCGCCAGCCCAGTCGTAGAACATCTGCGCCGCCGGCGTAATCGCCATCGCAATTTCGTGACCGCGGCTTGGGGGCACCGAAACCCGCCATAGCGGCCGTGACCGCATGGCTTCGGTGGTAAACGGCTTGACGTGCCGGATACTCTGCCAAAGGGATTTTGAGTTGTTCTCGTCAACGACTGTCACAGCGCCGTAGCTCTTCATCAGCGCACTCAACATTTCCTGCCGGCGCACGACGGATGGAGCGAAGCCTTCCAACCGCAGCACTGTTGACGCCTGCGGTTTCGGCAAACCATCGAACCACGAGGCGATGTGGTCCGGCAGATGTGCCGCGGCTGAAACATCACAGGACGAACCCATTGCCGCTGCCATCGCGGCGCACGCACCGGCATCGTCGAGACCTGCCACCAAAACCGTCGCTTCTGTCTCGCAGCCTGGCAGTACCTTGATCGTGATGTCGGTCATCGCCGCAAGCGTTCCCCATGAGCCTGCCAGAAGCTTGCAAATGTCGTACCCCGTGACGTTCTTGACGACCCGACCGCCGGACTTGATCGTCTCGCCGCGTCCGGTGACCGCATTCACCCCAAGAAAATGGTCGCGGGCGGCACCCGCCTTGATCCGCCGCGGGCCGGACAGATTTGCAGCAAGCACCCCGCCGAGCGTCCCCCGGCCGGCTTCGCCGCCGGACAGCGGTCCATAGTCGGGCGGCTCGAAGGCAAGTTCTTGTCCGTTCTTGCTGAGAAGCGCTTCAATCTCGGCGATCGGTGTCCCTGCGCGGGCCGACAGGACGAGTTCGGCGGGCTCATAAAGAGTGACCCCGACCAGGCCGGAAAGATCAAGCGTAAGGTCCGTCTGGCTCGGTCTGCCCATGGCGCGTTTGCTGCCATGCCCAATTAATTCAAGCGGTTTGTCATTCCCGAGCGCCCAGCGCACAGCCTCTTCGACTTCCTGGCTATCGCGCGGTTTGAGTGTGTCGGCCATTGGGCAAATTACTTATTCTGCCGCACGCTCGAGCGGCTCGCGCGCGAAGGCCGGCATGATATCGCGCGCAAACCGACGAAGCTGCTCAACACCTCCGGCAATCGTCAGCAGTACATACGATATGCCGGCGTCCCGTAATTCTTCGATCATCCGCACAATTTCATCGGGCGTGCCATAGAGGGCGTTTTCTTCCGTCGCACCCGGTCGATCCGCATAAGCAAGAACATGCGAGCCGGCTCTGCCATCGGGCATCCTTGCAACATTGACCGTGCGCCTGGTGTATTCGGCCTGGCGCTCGAGCGCCGTTTTCTTGTCAGCCTGGTCTTTCGCAACGTAGAGCTGGCGCGCGACCGTGACCTGCATGGGGTGGAATGGTAATCCTTTGGCCTCGCGTTCGGTCCTGAAGCCCGCAATCCGTTCCGCGAGGTCGGCTGGCGATGCATATTGGTCGAGAATGAGATTGAAGCCACGCGCAGCTGCCCGCTTTATTGAGTGTGGATTGCCGGCGGCCACCCATAGCGGCGGATACGGCTTTTGCGCCGGCGGCGGCTCGACAATGATGTCGTCGAATTGCCAGAAGCGGCCCTTGTGCGAAAACCGCTCTCGTTTCGTCCAAGCGCGAGTCATGACTTCGACGGCTTCTTCGAAGCGCGCTTCGGCCTCGTCCGGCAGGATGTGGAAACCCCTGAACTCGCTATGGCGGTAGCCCTTGCCGATGCCGAGATCGAGACGACCACCCGACAGGAGGTCGAGCGTTGCCGCCTCCTCCGCTAGCAGAACCGGATTGTGCCACGGCGGCACAATCACAGCAGTGCCAAGACGAAGCGTTGATGTTCGCATTGCAAGGGCCGCAAGCAGCATCAGCGTCGACGAGACCTGATTCCACCCGCTGAAATGATGTTCGACCGAAAAGCTGGAATGGTATCCGAGCGCCTCCGCTTCGACGTTGTAATCCAGGAATTCGAAAAAACCGCGTCCGGTCTCGGGAGCAAATCCAGGAAAATCGGCCTTCGGCGAACAGAATAAGCCAAAACGCATTACTAGAACCTCGGAATATCGGGAAACGGCAGCCTGCTGGCATGAACATGAAGCTTGCCAAGTTCGGCGCAACGATGGAGCTGCGGAAACACCTTTCCCGGATTGAGGAGTCCCTTCGCATCAAACGCACATTTCAGGCGCTGCTGTTGGTTGAGGTCGATTTCCGAGAACATCGCCGGCATCAAGTCGCGTTTCTCCACGCCGACGCCATGCTCGCCGGTCAGAACGCCCCCAACCTCGACACAGAGCTTGAGGATCTCCGCGCCGAATTCCTCTGTTTTTTCCAGTTCGCCGGGGACATTGGCGTCGTAAAGAATGAGCGGGTGCAGATTGCCGTCGCCGGCGTGAAATACGTTAGCGACCCTCAATCCGTACCGGCTCGACATTTCTTTCATGCGCTTGAGCACGAGCGGAAGCTGCGCGCGCGGGATGGTTCCATCCATGCAGTAGTAGTCCGGCGAAATACGGCCAACGGCCGGAAAAGCCGCCTTGCGGCCGGCCCAAAACAGCAGTCTTTCCTGCTCTGAGCGCGACGCCTTGCACGAGACCGCGCGGCAGCTGCGTGCGATTTTTTCCACGCGCTCGATCAGATGATCAACCTCGGCCGAAGGCCCATCGAGTTCGACGATCAGCAGAGACTCGACGTCGAGCGGGTAGCCGGCATGGACAAACTGCTCAACCGCGGCAATGGCAGGGCCGTCCATAATCTCCATGCCCCCTGGAATGATGCCGTCGCCGATGATTTGGGAAACGCATTGGCCCGCATCCTCGGAGCTCGGGAAGCCGACAAGTAGCGCGCGGGCGGTTTCGGGCTTCTTGAGTATCCGTACGGTGACCTCCGTCACAACGCCGAGCAGGCCTTCTGAACCGGTAATAATGCCCAGCAGATCGTAACCCGCCGCGTCCAGATGCTTGCCCCCGATGCGCAACACTTCGCCTGTGATGAGGACGATCTCGCATCCGAGCACATTATTGGTGGTCATTCCGTATTTGAGACAATGCACCCCGCCCGAATTTTCGGCCACATTGCCGCCGATTGTGCAGGCAATCTGCGACGACGGATCCGGTGCATAATAAAAGCCGGCATGTGCGACCGCGTTGCTCACGGCGAGATTTGT
>DATEKG010000171.1:0-9103 GCA_035277565.1 Pseudolabrys sp. | reverse complement strand
CGACGCGCTCAAGAATATCCAGATATGGACGGTCGTCGCTCATCCGCCCGCAATTTTCCGCCCAAAATGCATGCCTTTGATCTTCCAGGCGCCGTTTTCCTTGACCAGTTCATAGTGAACCGGAATTACTGCGCCCTGATCATCGGTGATGCTGCCTTTCACGTCGCCGTGTCCTGTTCCGTCGGACATGGACGTCGATGATGAACGTGAAGTGAAGCTGTGAGACACATTATGCGACAGTGACGGAACGCCCTTCATGAGCTTGGAAAATTTCTCAAAAGAAATATCCTGCTGGAAGTCCGTCGACGTTTCCGCATAAGCGGCCCGGAGGTCATCATGCTTGAACGCGTCGAGTTGCCGCGCAATCGGCTCGACCAGGCCCGATGTTGCCCAAAAAACAAAAAATGACGAAAATCCGGCGATGACGATGGCGCAGACGAGCATGATTTGCCACCGCGCCAGTTTCAGCTTCATGTTCGGTATGGCGAATTTCGCGGGCGCGGATTTGGTGATATTGCGCGCTGCACTCAGCGGCTGATGACAGAACGGACAGGCGGATACCGTTGAGAAGATTCCCTTGCCGCAGTTATCGCAGCGCATGCTGATTTCCTCCGTGCCGGGGCGCTACGCGCACCACGCGATTTATTTCCAAGAAAATTCCCACGTCCTGTGCCGCAGGGATTAAATAAAGCGGCCGGAGAGACGATCGGCTGCGGCGCAAAAGACGATGCAAATGGCTTTCGTCGTGCCTGCCGATAGGCTTGGAGAATACGCCAAGAGCTGCTTTTTTTCCCGTTAATGGGACCTAAGCAAACTGTTTACTGTGTCGTCGCGGTCGAAAAATGCGTCTGACCGGATTAAAGCTTATATCCCGGCCATCGGTTGTGAATGCCCGCCCAGGCTTGAGAGCCGTCCGCTCCGTTTTAGCGGAGCCTTTGGTTGCCGGTTGAAAACCGGCGGTAAGCGATGCTGGTCAGGCCCCCCAGCAAAATCCAGAACAGGAGGCTTGTCAGCGTGACGGCGACCACAAACTGGTGTGAGAGCGCTTCGGGAACATTGGTATGGATCTCGGCGAGACGAGGTGCGCCAATCAAGTGGGGGGCAACGAGCAGGCAAAGGCCGGCAACGGCGGTAACGATCGAGCGCCTGAATGCAAATAGGCCGAGGCCGACAGCTGTAGAGAGAGCTGCGGCGGTCCACCAGATCTGACGCTCACCCAGGGGCGCGGCCGGTACGCCCGGCAGTTCAGGCGGGAGGCCGAGACCCGGCGCGACGGTGAAGACCGCAAAGCCCGCGAAGCCCCAAACCACGCCTTCACGCCATGTGATCGGGCTCTGTCGCAGCGCATAGAAACCGGCAAGCAAAAGGGAAAATCCGATAGCGGTTAGAATATTGGCGCCCGCGGTATAGATCGTGCGTTCGAGCCCCTCCTGGGGTTGCCATGCCGCCTCATCGTGACGTTCGTGGTTGACGTGTTCGCCCGCTGCAGAGCGGGGTTGAGTCGCGTCGGCGGCGCGCTCATAGCCTTCAGCCTTCAGAATGAGCGGAACGGTCCCGATTTGCTGGACGATCGTGACGATCGCTCCGGCAATCAGGCCGGCTACGGCCGCTGAAAAGACAATTGATCGGAAGACCGACATGCCATCAATGGCAGGGGAAGGCGCTTGAATGCCGCACGTCGTGCGCGGCGTTATGAACGACGCCGATGTGAGAAAAGCCGACGATGCCGACAACAAAAAGTCCGAGACCCATCGCAAGGAGAGCCTGAAAAACCAAGCCCGCCTCAGGAGTGGCGAGAACCGGTAGGTGAGAAGCTTCCGATTTTTGCAACTCTGCCTCCTCGAGATAGTGCTCAAATTTATCCGAACCGGATTTCCTTAGCGAGACTTTATTTGCCGGGACACGTCTCTGCTGGTGAGATGAAAATTCCGCCCAGGCGCGATTTTCTTCGTAAGAATCTTGGTGCGGGCCGCTTCCTGGAATGCGTCGCGGTTAGCGAAAAAGAACAATTCGCAATCTTCCGGCGTCGGGGTGAAGCCCAGCAGCGTGCGAAAAGCACGGCGATGGATCATGCAGTACTCCTGGCGGCCGTCGGGCCGAAATGCCAGCGCTTCGGTATTGCTGTTCCAATCGGGCTTGAAGCTCGTCATCGGCTGACCAGCGCCTTTCGAAAGGAGAGACATGAGGCGCCGGCGCGTCATACCTTGAAGATTTCGGCGTAACGCTTCTTGACCGCATCCGCCTGCGCAAGGACGCCTTCCGGATCCTCATTCATCAGCTTGATATCGGAGAGCTTGCGGATACCGGGCCTTTCCACCGTTTGCGAATGCGGCGAGTATTGGCGGGCATAGTCCACCAGTAACTGCTGGCCTTCGCGCGAATGCATCCAGTTCTGGAACAGGCGCGCTGCATTCGGATTCGGCGCGCCCTTGAAGACCGCGCTCGGGCCGGTGGCAAGGGGAGTGCCTTCTTCAGGGTAGATAATGTCGACCGGCTGACCTGCCTCCTTGTAGCGGATGACGAGGTAGCCAGCTCCGTCCACCATCACCGAGCGCTCGCCGATGGAAATTCGCTTCGGTGTATCGGTCGCCGACTGCACCTGCATGACATTTTGTGCCGCCAGCTTCACGAAATAGTCCCAGCCCAGGTCGCGTGCCGTTTCGAATGTCGCATTCATGATCGTTCCGCTATAGGCGGGATGCGCCTTGACCAGCTTGCCCTTCCATTTCGGGTCGAGCAGATCCTTGAATCCCTTCGGTGCGTCTTCCTTTTTCACGAGGCTCGTGTTGTAGGCGAGGGGCGATATGAGAATGCGTGTGGTGACGTGCAGGCCCTCTGCGTCGTAGTAGCGCCGGTCGTAATATTTCGTCACCTCTTCCGGCAGATATGCCGCCAGCCAGCCGTTGCGCTTCCAGATGATGCAATGCGCCTGGTCGGCGGTATTGACGACGTCCACAGCATGGATGTTGGAGGCATACTCCTGTCCGATGCGCGTGAAGACACGTTCGGCACCGGAGCGTTCCACGCGCACGGTGATGCCGGGATACTTCGTTTCAAATGCCTTGCCGAGGCGCTCCGCGAACTGCAGATCCATTGCCGTATAGAAGGAAACCTTGCCTTCTTTTTTTGCCGCCTCGACCAGCGCCGGAGTCACCGCTTCCGCCGCGGGTGCCGCGGCAACGCGTACGGCAAAGGCGCTGAGGCCAATTGCACCGGCACCCTTGAGCGCATCGCGTTTTGTAATCTGTCTGGTCATGCTGTCCTCGATTGCTGTACCGCGGCCAGGCCCGGCTGGATCATTATTGGCACCAGAGGCACAAAGTCCATAATTGCAGTTATGGGCTTAAATCAACGGGAATCGTACGTTACGCCCGTTTGCCCGTGACAGAGCAGGGTACGCCGCGGACTAATTCGATACCTGTCCGGAAAGCGCATTTTCGTGATGGCCGACACAGCGAAATCGACGGGGAACTGTAACCTCCAAAACAGGAATATGGAGGCTGTCATGAATGCCGAGGAAGATGTTGCTACGCTAATGGAGCTGCTGAGGATGGCAGCCGAGCGGTGGCCGCATTCAGAAACCGAGCAGGTTTCTCCGAGCGACCTTCTCCATCAAGATCGGTCCTTGCTTGAAATGTGGCCGGAAGCGTGCCGCCGTACGGGGATCGGAGTCCGGGAATTCCCGCCCGAAGTCATAAAACTCTGGAAAAAAAGCCTGGGCCAGGTCAATTGACGCGTGATCGCCGCCCTTTGCAGACCTCCAATTCTGAAGGTATGCATGCGATGCAGCAATGCTGCCGTGCGGACCGAGTCGACGGACAAGGAGCGGCGACTGGTGAAACACTCCTTCGGTAGGGTGGTGTTGCGAAACACAGTTGCGTGAATTTCGGAACCAAAAGCTGGCCCAACGATCTATGCGTCAGGGCGCGGATGTCACAGAGTGCGCCGGACGGCCATGAGGCCGGTCATTCGCATGGTGCAAAAATGCGAAAGCTCAGAAAAACTGCGATCCTGGAAGTCTACCAGTTGGCGCTTGCGATTTTCCTTTTCGTATCTCCCTGGTTGTTTGCCTTTGCTCACGGCTCAGTTCGCATCGATGACTGGGCCAGTGCCGGAATTGTCGCGGTGATTTCCTTTGTTGCTCTCGTTGCCTTTCGCGACTGGGAGGAATGGATCATTTTTCTGCTTGGCGTCTGGATTTCTGCATCGCCGTGGGTGCTCGGCTTTCAGCATACGCCGGGAATGTTCGCCAATCTGCTCGCCGGCACCTTGATTGCGTATCTGGCAATTCTCGAGCTTTGGCTGATCCATTACGGAAGCTATTCCGAATCCGCGCTGCAATAGTTGCCTGTGCTGGAACGGTTATCCGCGAGCGCGGAAGCGAATTGGCAGTAGAATGGACGCACATCCAAATCCTAGTGCCAGCCCTTTGCGGTACGTTCAAAGAACAGCCAGCCGGCGACTTTTGCCGTTTTGCTGCGATCATCGATTTCGACCAGGTAGTTGTGCAGTTGGGGACAGAGGCGGATGCGGCAACGAAGTCTGTCGCCGGAATAGCTGAGCACCGCGAGGACCCGCATTTCATAGACCTTGCGCTCGCGGGTCTCCAGGCTCCGGCCATCGAGCTTCTCGAATGAAGTAAGCAGGTGTGGGCTGAGGAACGCCGAGTCAAGCAGTTGTGACATCTTCTGCCGCGCGTTTTCGAGCGCAGGTTCACAGGACCCGTCGCCCGACCCGCAAGCTCCGTGACCGGGCGTTGCAAGAGACAAAGTCACGAGGATTGCGGCAGCTGCCGCCAACAATGAAGTACGCACGGCGCGGCCTCAGGCGCGCGGCGGCCGGCGCCGTTCGTGGAACCAGGCTCGATATTTCGTCATCTTCGCGCGCTGCGCAGGCGGGGCGTGCCGCCTGCATGTGGACGCTTCGCTGCTGTTCTCAGGAGCGCCCCAGCGAAGCTCCACGCAGTCGTTGAGATTGTAGCCCATCTCCAGCGCGCCAGCGCGGTCAACCATGTCCTTGAGTGCGAGCGTCCAGGACGAGCCGTCACTCCGCGTATAAGAGAATTTGCGTTTGGCGAGCTCCGAGGCCAGCACGTTTTCCAGTTCGGCCTTCACATCAGCGACGCTTTTGTCCTTCGGCATGGCATAGCGTGCGGTACGGCGGGAAACACGATCAGGGAAATTCCGCACGACGTCTATCGCGATCAACAGTCGCAGATCCCGTGCGGGTGTCGCAAAGTCTTCCCACGCTCCCGTTGTTTCAAATATGGCAGCGCCGTCGGGCATCTCGGATTCGCCGCGCGCGGTGGTTTGATACTTGCGACCGTTCTCGACAGACGTCACACGCGCATGCACCTGCTCGTCGAGAGCGTCGATTGCCGCCTGCATTGCCTGCAAAGGATCAAGCGGTTCAGGCGACATCACGTCGTCCATGCGATCGTAGAACGCCTCAACGTCGAGTTTGGCCTGTTCAAGCGAAAAGTCAGCGTAGTCGCGGTCTTTTGCGATTTCCGCATTTGTGAGTCGACGCAGGGTGCCATTCGGCTCACGTTCAATCGGCCGGAACCGCTTGAAGCCGGGCCCGCCAAGCGCGGGGTCCCGCGCAAACAGGAAGTTACCGCGCCAAAAACGTTTGCGGGCGACGGTTCCGTCGGGTTGAGCGTCGACCGCGAAAAACACGCCGGCCGCCTTGCCGGTTTGCGGTATTCGCTTCGCTAACACCAGGATGTGCCCGAACGGATCGGCATAGACGGTCCCCGGCCGCAACTCGTCCTGAGTCAACGGTATCGGATAGTAGTCCGTATTGTTATCGTCCAATGCGGTTCGGCCAGTACCGGAATGGACAGCATTGGCAACGGTGTCGCGTACAAAGTGGCCGAATGTCGTCACAAGCGATTTACCTGCAGCCGGCGCAAGCGAAGCGACCTTTTGTTCGGACGCTGCGCGCGCCGCCTCAAGGTGCTGGATGCTGAACCACTGGAAGCAGGTTGGCGGTTTGCCGCCGCCGCCGCGCGTACACTTCGAGTAGCCAAAAGGCAGCCCCATCTTGAATGCGAAATAGGCGCGCAGGAAATAGGGGAGGTCGGCGCAGTCAGGACGGATCACAAGCCCCATCTCATCCTCGCCAAGGCCGAGATGATTGAACAACACATTGCGTGCCCGGTCGCGCAGCACCTCGTGCAGGGCTTTCCATGACGGCGAGTCATCGATCGGAGCGTCGAACAGCTTTTCAATCCACGCTGAATAGAGATTCTCCATCCCGCGATCCCACCTATTGCGGATCGGCCAGACGCTTCCGGACACAGCGGCGGGAGGGGCAGGCCTGTCGCTCCGTACTGTGATCTCACGTGTAACAGTCGCGCAGCCGCCCGGGGCTCCGTTGCGGGTAAGACGCGCGTGCCATGTGCCGGCGGCAGGCGAAGCGACCTGCGCAAACCAGGAATAGGGCGGGCCGTCGAAGCGATCGTGCGATGTGGCCGCCACTGATCCGTCAGGCGCGATCAGCGACAGTTCACCGCTGAATGGCTTCTCGGTCGTGAAGATGACGTGAAGCGGCGCGCCCCTCCACGGAGAGACGGGTGAGGCGAGCACCGCGAGGCCGGGTTCGTCGCGGCATGCGCCGGCCGAACCCTGCGCGCGTGCTCCCGTTGTTGGAAAAGACGCGGCGACGAATGAACACGCGACCAGCAGGGTAGCCGTCGCGGCACCAGGAAACCGGCGTGCCAGAAGCAAGTGTGCCTCCCTTTTGCAGCGCTCCCCCCAACCGCAGCAGAGGCTGCGGAACCCATCGCAAGAATACCCAATCACGATGAGTCCGTCAGCGGGGTCATCGATCTTTTTAGCGGCCCGTCTTTCAGGCGGCCTGCCCGAATTTCAACCGAAAGGATAAAGGAATGACTGCACAGAAAGGCAAGGACTTGCTTATCAAGATTGCCGACGGTGCCGGGTTTACGACCGTTGCAGGGCTGCGCACGCGGCGCTTGGCGTTCAACGCCGAAACGGTCGATGTCACCCACGCCGAAAGCGCCAACCGCTGGCGCGAATTGCTCGATGGCGCCGGAATCAAGCGCGCCTCAGTGACGGGACGCGGCCTATTCAAGGACGCATCAACCGACATGCTCATGCGGCAAACCTTCTTCGACGGCGCCATTGTGAGTTACCAGATCGCGATCCCATCCTTCGGTACCGTCCAGGGGCCGTTTCAAGTCACCAGTCTCGAGTTTGCCGGCGAGCATAACGGGGAGGTGACCTATGACATGGCGCTGGAGTCCGCCGGCGAACTGATCTTCACAGCGGCGTGACATGGCAAACCGTCATCGCGGAGAAATCGAGGCCGAGATCGGCGGCACGACGCGCCGTCTCGTACTCACACTCGGCGCGCTCGCCGAGCTTGAGGATGCGTTCGGCGCCAGTGATCTTGTGGCGCTCACTGAACGGTTCGGGTCCGGACGTCTGAAGGCGCGCGATCTTGTTCGCATTATCGCGGCGGGTCTGCGCGGAGCCGGAGAACTTGTGACCGATGACGAAGTAGCCGCGATGACTGCCGCGGGAGGCATACAAGGTTATGTGCGGACCGCTGCCGAGCTTATTGCCGTCACGTTCGGTGAGAGTGAAGCATGACACCGTTTCCGTGGAAGGAGGCGATGGGCTTTGGCTTCGGAATTTTGCGGCTTTCACCGCAACAGTTCTGGGCCATGACACCACGCGAACTCGCCTTTGCGATCGAGGCCGTGATTGGCCGTCGCCTCCCGCTCGACCGTCACACATTTGCGGAATTGATGAGGAGGTACCCCGATGAGCCAGATCGACAGCGGCAGTGATACCGATGCAAGCCTGATCCCCGGCGTTTTCGGTGATACGGCCGACAGGGCACAGAAAAGTACGAGCGCGCTCGGCATCAGCGCGACTGCGTTCGCCAGGGCCATGACCAAGGCATTTAGCGATGCAACAACGGGCGGAAAGCAATTCGACGACGTGCTCAAGCAACTGGCATTGCGGCTGTCGAATTTGGCCGTAACGCGGGCGTTTCAGCCGATCGCCAAAAATGTCTCCAGTGGTCTGGATTCGCTTTTCGGCGAGATCCTCGGCAACGACAGCAATGCTGGAAAAAACAAGGGCGGTGCAATCGACACCGGAATGATGAGCATCGCCGGACTGACGCCTTTCGCGGCTGGCGGTGTGATCGGTGCGCCTGCCTACTTTCCGCTTGCGTCCGGCGGTGTTGGTCTTGCCGGCGAGGCAGGTCCTGAAGCAATTCTGCCGCTTTCTCGCGGCGACGACGGGCGCCTCGGAATTGCAATGAATGGTGCGCGACAGGTGCCTAATGTCACCGTGCAGATTGCAACGCCTGATCCCGGCAGCTTCCGGCGTTCAGAGTCCTACATCACCGGTCAGATTGCGCGCGCGGTGGCGCGTGGCCAGCGCGGATTTTGATCATGGCAGGTTTCCACGAAGTACTTTTCCCGCTCGACATCGCGCTCAAAAGTGCGGGCGGACCGCAGCGGCGCACCGATATTGTTACGCTGGGCTCCGGTGCTGAGGAACGTAATGCGCGCTGGGCGCATTCTCGGCGCCGCTACGATGCCGGGTACGGTGTCAAGACATTCGCCGCATTGTCCCAGGTCGTGACATTTTTTGAGGAGCGCCGGGGGCGGCTCTTCGGATTCCGCTGGCGCGATCGACTCGACTATTCGTCTACCGCGCCTGGAGGGACGCCGGCTGCGACCGATCAAGTGATAGGGATCGGCGACGGCGTCACGGCAACATTTACACTAAGCAAGACTTACGGAGCGTTATATTCGCCCTATCAGCGTCCGATCAGCAAGCCGGTACCGGGCAGCGTACGTATTGGTGTTGCCGGGACCGAAGGCGAGGAGGGTGTTGATTTCAGCGTCGATGTGACGAGCGGGAATGTAACATTTTTCGAAGGCCATGTTCCGCCTGTTGGGACCCCCGTCACCGCGGGTTTCCTGTTCGATGTGCCGGTTCGATTTGATACCGACTACCTTGAAGTCGATCTTTCTGCCTTTGAAGGCGGGGCGATTCCGAAAATCCCTCTTGTGGAGATCAGGCCGTGAGACCCGTCCCCGCTGCTTTACAGGCAA
>DATEKG010000170.1:0-4685 GCA_035277565.1 Pseudolabrys sp. | reverse complement strand
TATCACCACAACGAGGCTTTTGTCGGCGTACTGCTGCTTGCCGGCTTCGGCGTTGGATTCGAACTGCTGGTGAACTGGAGTACGCGCCATTTCATGCCCTGGTACCGCCGCGACGAAAAAAGCAACTGATTTACCGAAACCCAAGGACCTGCCAGCCAATGTCATCGGATCCCCGGCTCAAGGCCGCCATCGCCCATTGGGGCCCGCGTTTCGTCGCCAATGGTGTCGTCCTTACTGATTTCGAGGAAGTGACCGGTTCAATCGCCTCCTACGACGAGTGGTGCGGCGCGTGGTCCAGGCGCGCTGCACATCATGAAGAGGTCGGGCGCGAGGCTCTGGCGAAGAAGCACCTGTTAACAGCTGGCGAGGCACTCCAGCGCGCCGGCGTCTACTATCATTTTGCATCGTTCCTGTTCGTGCACGATCAGGCGCAAATGAAAGCTGCCCACAAGAAGCAGATCGAATGCCGGCAGCTGGCATTGCCCCATCTTCGCCCGCCCGGCGAACGGGTCGAGATTCCTTATGAAGGCAAGACACTTGCGGGCATTCTGCGCAAACCGGACGGCATCGACAGCCCTCCCGTTGTCATCATGGCCGTCGGCCTCGACTCGACCAAAGAGGAAGGCGATGCGTATGAGGCGCCGTTCCTGGCGCGCGGCATGGCGACGCTCATTTTCGAAGGCCCCGGTCAGGGCGAAGCTCAATATGACTTTGCCATTCGCGGCGACTACGAGGTGCCGGTGAAGGCCGTGATCGATTTTATTGAAAAACGCAGCGATCTCGACGCGAGGCGCATCGGAATGTGGGGCGTAAGTCTTGGCGGATATTATGCTCCGCGCGCCGCCGCATTCGAAAAACGCATCAAGGCCTGCATTGCGCTGGGAGGTCCGTTCAACTGGGGGGAGGCCTGGGCGGGACTTCCCGATCTCACCCGCGAGGCCTTTCGCGTGCGCAGTCACTGCAAGACGCAGGACGAGGCGCAGAAAAATGCGAAGACGCTGTCACTCGAAGGCATCGCACAAAATATCACCTGCCCGCTTTTCGTCGTGAACGGCCGACTTGATCGTATCGTCCCGGCAAAGGATGCCGAGCGCCTCGCCCGCGAAGCGAAGGGACCAACCGTGCTGATGATGATCGAGGATGGCAATCACATCGCCACCAATCGCGCCTATCGCTGGCGGCCGCAGAGCGCGGACTGGATGAAAGAACAATTGGGATAGCGGCCTGCGCGCTCCGAGGTAAAAATCAGAGCCGGACGAACCCGCGCGGAATCGAATGAAAACGCTCGATTCCGGCTTGCGTGATCAGCACCATCTCGCCTGTCTGAACGCCGGCGGTCCGATCGCGCGTGACAACATTCGGCTGAATGACAACCGTTTGCCCGGCGCGGAATGGTTCCTGCGGAATGGGCCCTGCCGGACGGCTCCTGCAGCCGAGGATCGGGGGCAGATAGCCCCCACCATAACCGTGCAAGAGATCGTCAATGATCGTAAAACCTGCGGCCTCAATAACGGCTGACGCCTCAATAACCTGCGTGGGTGTTGCACCGGCCTTGAGCACCGCGGCGATCGCGTCGAAAGCCGCATCCGCCGCCGCATGAAGATCGCGATAAAGTTTGCTCGGCTCGCCAAGCGCAAAACTGCGCAGCACCTGTCCGGGATGGTCCCAGAACGCAGCGGTGATCTCGGCCGACACTGCATCGCCGGCCTGCAGCCGGCGACGGCGGGGAAATTGCCGCGGCACAGCCAGATCGGGCGTGCGCATCGGCGTAACCCCGAAATAATGAATGACGTTTGTCGCGCCAAATCGGACATAGGCCCGCTCGACCAGATCGCCAAGCTCGCGCTCGTCCAGCCCGGTTTTAATGCCATCGCGCAGCGCCGCCATGCCGAGATCGCTGAAATACGCACCGATACGCAGCCAATCGAGTTCTTCTGCCGATTTAACCTGTCGCAGACGAAAGTAGTCGCGATTGAGGCTCGTCACCCGTCCGAATTTCGCGGAAAGAACTGCGTGCTGTTCGGCGGAGATCGGCCCCAAGGTCGCGATCCGATCCCGCCGGGCGCCGCGCCGCGCAAGCGTATCAACGGCCGCGCCTATGCCTGATTCTCCGCCCCACGCGACGTCGGCATGGTCGGCAAGGATCGCCGCCTGTGGGGCGTGGTTGACATATTGCACGAACAACGTGTCGCGCTCGCCCGGCGTAAGCACGCCGACGGCTTCCGCCGTGACCGGCCACTGGGTGAGCCATTGCACGGCCGAGCCGACACGATTGGCGCCGCAGAAAATCAGATGGTCGCACCCGGCTCGCGCCAGCACGTCTTCGATCGACGCACGCCGCCGCGCCATCTCCTCATCGGAGAAGCGCGGATATTCAGCCTCGACGATGCGTGCGAGATGTGGCGGGAGCGTCACGTGGCCTTCTTCGGCAACGCCACGATCATGTCAAGCTCGACGCGCGCACCCGGTGACGACAGCTGATTGATGCAAACCGTCGTGCTCGCCGGCCGCCAGTCGCCGAAATACTTGCCCATGGTTTTGTGCATGGCATCGGCGTCGCGAAAATCGGTCAGGTATTTCGTAATCTTCACGACGTCGCGCCAGCTGGCTCCGACATGGTCGAGGATTGATTTGATCGACGCCATGGCGCGCTCGGTTTGCTCCTCGATCGCATGCGGTTGCACGTGTTCGGAATCGACATGCGGATGCTTGTGGTAAAGCGGCGACGACGTCGCACCCGATACAAACATGAGGTCGCAGGCACCGACGATGTGAATGGCCGGCGCATAGGGCATCGTGTGTGCCTCTTCCGGCTTCGGATGGACGGCCTCGAGCCGATAGCTCTTCTCAGGTTTTGTCATCACGGTCATTCTCGCTGCTCCTTCGATTTGACTTCGATTTAGTCGATGCGCCATTTGCCCAGCGCCTTGTCCACGGCGTCCTGCAGCTTGGTCACGACGATTCCCAACACCGCCAGCACGATCAGGATTGCAAATACCTGTTCAGTCTCAAGAATCTGACCGGCGAGGTAAAGCCGCGCGCCAAGGCCGACTTTGCCGACAACCATTTCCGCGGCGACCACGAGAATGATGGATACGCCCACACCCAGCCGGACACCGGCAAAGATCGACGGAATGGCGCTCGGCAGCAACACGCGCCGCATGATCTGCTGCGGGGTCGCCCCGAGATCGCGCGCAGCGAGAATCAGGCCCGGGTCGCACTGGCTGACACCCAGCACGGTGTTGATGACGATCGGGAAAATCGCGCCAAGGAAACTGATCGCGAGCATGAATGGCCCGCCCGTGCCCAGCCAGATAATAAGCAGCGGAATGAGCGTGATCTTCGGAAGCGGGTAAAGCGCCGCAATGAACATGTCGGCCACGGCGCGCGCCCGAAATGACGTCGCAATCCAGAGACCGAGCAAGGTCCCGCAAACGAGCGCAATCGCAAAGCCGGCGAAGATGCGCCACAACGTCATGCCAAGATCGACGGCGAGACCACCGCTGCCGAACAGCGTGACGAGCGCGACGACAATCTGGGAGGGCCGCGGCAGATAAAGCGCCGAAACGCCGGCGATGCGCGCAACCAGTTCCCATATCACGAGCACAACGGCGATCGAGCCCCAACCAAGAACACGCGGATCGTCGAGCGGCGAATATGCGGCCTTCACCGGCGTGCCCTGATTTTTTGCGGCCGGCAACACGCTCATTGTGAGCGCTCCTCGCCGCTGACCATGGCGCGCATGACCTCGTCGCGCAGCAACGCATAGATACGGTCGAACAGAGCCGAAAACACCGGATCGCGTGTCGTCGCAATGCTCCGTGGTCGCGGCAACTCAACCGTGATCATGGCGGCGACGCGGCCGGGGCGTGCTGTCATAACGAAAATCGTGTCGGCGAGCAGAATCGCTTCTTCAATCGAATGCGTGACGAGGATCGCGGTTGTCCCGCTGGTTTCGACAAGGCGCGCCAGCTGCTCCTGCAGCACCAGCCGGGTCTGCGCATCAAGGGCACCGAACGGCTCATCCAGCAGGAGAACTTCCGGGTCCATCACCAGCGCGCGCGCAAGGCCGACGCGTTGACGCATCCCGCCTGACAGCTGGCGTGGATAGCGGCTCTCGAACCCAGCCAGATCCACAGCCGCGATGGCCGAGCGCACGCGCGCATCGCGCTCACTGTGCGGCACACCGGCAAGGTCGAGCCCGAACGCGACATTCTCGGCCACCGTCAGCCAGGGAAACAGATTGAAGGCCTGCCATACTGTCGACATTGCGGGGCGAGCCGTCGATCGTCCCTCGCCGCGTTGTGTGAAGCGAAGCTCACCCCGGGTGGGGTCAAGAAAACCGCGCGCGATCTGCAGCAGCGTA
The DNA here is from genome assembly GCA_035277565.1 of Pseudolabrys sp. GTDB lineage: Bacteria > Pseudomonadota > Alphaproteobacteria > Rhizobiales > Xanthobacteraceae > Pseudolabrys. The sequence continues at coordinate 319 of DATEKG010000170.1, read as the reverse complement.
CTCTTGCCGCAACCGCTCGGGCCGATGAGCGCGGTCACCTTCCCGGGTTCGAAGGCGCAGGTAACGCCTTCAAGCGCAACCGTCGGCGCCGCTGACGCCGGCCCGAATGTCAGCCCAACGTCATCAAATTCGATCGCGACCGCCGGCATGTCACACGACGATCAGATGAACGGGTTGTTCTTGCTCAGCCTCGCATCGGCCTCGGTTGCCGGCGACAGATCGAACAACTGCTCCTTGGTGACGTTCGCATTCACCAGCTTCATCTTGTTCCAGAATTGTCCCTGCGCGACACAGGAATCGACATTCGGCATGCCCTTCT
>DATEKG010000169.1:0-5419 GCA_035277565.1 Pseudolabrys sp. | reverse complement strand
GTCACACCTGACCGCAGCCGGTCGAGCGCTTCCTGGCTTATGCGCCCAAGTGCACGCACGCGATAACGTCGCAACCACCCGGTTGCCGGCAATTCAATGACGCGCGCCAGGCCGCCATCATTGGTGAGGAGCAATAGACCTTCCGTGTTGATGTCGAGCCGTCCGACGCTGATCAATCTCGGCAGTCCCTTCGGCAACGCACGGAAAATCGTGTCACGTCCTTGCGGATCCGAATGCGTCGTCACGAGCCCGCGCGGCTTGTGATAGAGGAAAAGGCGCGTTCTCGCGCGAGCGCGCAACGGTTTATCGTCGACGGAAATCCGGTCGGCTGATGTAACGTTAAGGGCCGGCGAGGTTATCACTGCGCCATTGACTGCGACGCGCCCGGCCGCGACCCAGGCTTCGGCTTCGCGGCGCGAAGCAAGACCCGCCCGTGCGATCACCTTGGCGATGCGCTCACCTTGATGTGCGGATTTTTCGGCCATGACCCTCTTGCCGCCAAGCCCGGGCTTGTCCCCGGCATCTCGCTTAGGTAGGCACAGGCCGTGCTACCCCAAGTGAGGTCGCCGGGACAGGCCCGACGACGAAAGCAAACTATGCCGCAGCCGTCCTTCATGCAAATTGCACTCGAAGAAGCTCGCGCTGCCGGAAAGCGCGGTGAAGTGCCGATTGGCTGCGCGGTGGTGCGTGACGGCAATGTCATCGCCCGCGCAGGCAATCGCACGATCGCGACCCGGGATCCTACGGCTCACGCCGAGCTCCTTGCCATCCGCGAGGCGGCAGCTGCGCTCGGCACGGAACGTCTCGGTGACTGCGATCTCTACGTAACCCTGGAGCCCTGCGCCATGTGCGCGGCGGCAATATCTTTCGCGCGCATCCGCAGGCTTTATTTCGGTGCCCCTGATGTGAAGGGCGGCGCTGTCGAGAATGGCGTGCGTTTCTTTTCCTCAGCCACCTGCCATCACCGGCCCGAAATTTACGGCGCCATCAACGAGGGTGAGTGTGCAGCGATGCTCAAGGAATTTTTCCAGGCACGCCGCACCTGGTCGGACCGGTCAACCGGCCACTAGGCCGTCTTGTCGACGATCTTGCCCATGCCCGGCGGCGGCGGGGCCTGGCGAACGACCGGGCGACTTTCGGCCTCGCGTTCTTCGGCCGGCTGCCGCGGCGCGGATTTTGGAGATGTTGCGGTCTTCGGCATGATGACCTGAATTCCATTCCGCTGCATGCGGGCGACATTTCCACTTGTGCGAGCAAACTAGTGCGCAGGCCTCAATTAATTGCATCGATGGTGCGTCCATTCTGAACAGGCGCCGAAAGGATTTGTTGACCGTCTTCGCCGGCTCAGGCCTGCTGAGCGAATTGCCAGGCCTTTTCAGCGAGCGGCTTGATCATCATGGCCTTCGCCGGCGCGAATTCGCTGGTCGCCGTACCGTCGCGCACGCGGCCGATGATTCCCTGCAGAATTGCGGCAATGCGGAAAAAATTATAGGCGAGATAGACGGGCAGGTGAGGGCGCGGATCCAGCGCGGTCCGCGCAACGTATGAGTCGATATAGTCGCTCATCGAGGGAATCCCGAGCGATGACAGATCGTGGCCGAGGAGGCTACCGGTGCCGGCTGCGCTCTCGGAGTGCGGCATGTGCCACGTCATGAGGTGATAGGTGAAATCGGCGAGCGGGTCGCCGAGCGTGGATAGTTCCCAATCGAGCACGGCTATGATTTCCGGGCGCTCACGCGCAATGATGAGATTGTCGAGCCGAAAGTCGCCATGGACCAGCCGCACCGGCGCCACGGCCGGAATGTGGTCCGGCAACCAATCGATGAGCCGCTCCATGGCGTCGATTTTTTCCGTTTCCGATGCCCGGTACTGCTTCGACCATCGATCGACCTGACGCGCGACGTAGTTTTCGCCGCGGCCGAAATCGCCAAGCTCGATCTTCGCGGGATCGAGATTGTGCAAGCGCGCGATTGTGTCGTTCATGGAATCATAAATGGCGCCACGTTCCCTCTTGTCGGCTCCCGGCATATGCGGTTCCCAGAACACGCGTCCGTCGACGAAGTCCATGATGTAAAAAGCCGTGCCTGCGATGGTCTCGTCGGCGCAGTAAAGCAGCGGCTCCGCGACGGGAAAGCCCTGGGCATGCAACGCACCTGTGACGCGGAATTCGCGGTCAACAGCGTGCGCCGATGGAAGCAGCTTGCCCGGAGGCTTCCGCCGCAGCACATAGCGTCGCCTGGGCGTATGCAACAGATAGGTCGGATTTGACTGGCCGCCCTTGAATTGGGTGACGTCGAGCGGTCCGACGAATCCCGCAACGGCTGCTGCAAGATAATTTTCCAGACGAGGGACATCGATACGAAGCGCCGGCGACGTCTCGCGAATGCCGGAAAAGAGCTGCTGGCGGTCGATCGCCATCATTGCCCCTTCATTTGCGCGCTCCGAGCGAAATCGGCGCGTCGGCGTAGATCTTGTATTGCTGCGACTTCGGCTTTGCCTTGTCTTCCTCGTTGACATATTGGATCGAGCTCTTTCCGGCGAGTTCTCGCGGCAGCAGCATGACGCGAATAAACCGGCTCTGCAGGTCTGCCGATGCCTGCGCGAAGACAGGATCGGGACCGGACTCGTACCAGGCTCCGCCCGGCCCATATGAAGTCGAGCGCCCATGCGTATCAATGCGAATTCCGCCCTCGATCAGGCAGCGGATGCCGGGTCCCTGATGCCGGTGCAGAAAGGCGCAGCCCCCGGGCGGAAAGGAGACGCTGTCGCCGCGCATCAGCAATTCCCCTTTCGGCAACGTCTCGAGAAATGCCGTCAGCTTCTCGTGGGTGACCATGCCGGGCGCATTGGCCGTGGTGCTGGACTGATCACCGCGCGTCAGTTCCCAGCGCCAGCAAGTCACTCCGTCCGCGCCCGGCCTTACCGCGAGGGCATCCTCGCCTTGCCAGGCTTCACCGTGACGAAGGTTGATGCCGCCGATATTGGCGGAGCCATGCACGACGAATATGAAACGCGGGAGGGGCGGCAGCTGAAACTCGACGGTCTCTGCGTTCGAGAGCACATCTTCATAGAGCCGCAGCACCGGATGCATTCAATACTCCTGGCAGTCATGCCGTTGCGAAAAATTCAGTGAGTGCGGCGATGGTCGCTTCCGGATCTTCCTCGGTAAGAAAATGGCCTGAGTCAATCGGCTTGCCGGCCGCCTGCGGCGCCCATTTTTTCCAGATGCCGAGCGGCCCGCCGGTCTCATTCGCGATGCCGACACCGCCCCAAAGCGCGAGCAGGGGGCAACCGATCGTCTTTCCGGCGGCCCGGTCCGCTTCGTCATTTGCAAGGTCGACGTATCGGCCGGCGCGGTAATCTTCGCAGTGTGCGTGGATACGGGCAGGGTCCTGGAATGCTGCCCGGTAGTGATCGAGCGCGCGCGGGTCAAAGGCAGAAAGGTTCCTGGCCTTGGTCCAGCTTGCCATCTTCCACTCAAGATAATCGACAGGCGTCTTTGCGATCAGCATTTCCGGAAGCGGCTGCGGTTGCGCGAGGAACGGCCAGTGCCAGACTTTCATCGCCATGTTGCGGTCCATGCCGTGCCACATGTCGTAGGTCGGAACGATATCAAGCGTGCTCACGCGCTCGACACGGCCCGGATGGTCCAGCGCGAGCCGGTAGGCGACGCGGCCGCCACGGTCGTGGCCGGCCAGTCGGAAGCGGACATGGCCGAGCCGTTCCATTGTTTCGATCATCACCCTTGCCATCGAACGCTTGTCGTAGGGTGCGTGCGTCTCGTCGGCCGCTGGAATTGCGGACCAGCCATAGCCCGGCAGATCGGGGATGATCAGCGAGAAGGATCTTGCGAGGCTCGGCGCCACCCGATGCCACATGACGTTCGTCTGCGTGTAGCCGTGCAGAAGCAAAAGCGGAGGGCCGCTGCCCGCGGCGCGCACAAATATCTTGCCGATTGAGGTGTCGACCCAATGCGACGCAAACCCCGGAAAAAGATCGGCAAGATCGGCCATGGATGGGTCACAAGTGATCGAGGTTGTGGTCGCTATTTTCCATGCTGGTTGTCCCCGGTTTCGCGGGGACGACGTGCACTTTACTTCTCCCGCTCGATGGCGCGCCAGCCGATGTCGCGCCGGCAGAAACCTCCGGGCCAATTGATACGATCCACGGCTGCATAAGCCCGCGACTGAGCCTCGCGCACGGTCTTGCCGCGTGCGCAGACATTGAGAACGCGGCCGCCATTCGCCACGATTTTGCCGCCGTCGTCACGCGTGCCGGCGTGAAAAATCTCGACGCCCTCGACCTGCGCAGCCGCGTCGAGGCCTTCGATCACTGAACCCTTGCTGTAGGCGCCCGGATAGCCGTTGGCCGCCATGACCACGGTCAACGCTGCGTCCGGATACCAGCGCAGATCGAAATTCCTGAGTTGGCCGTCACGCGCCGCGAGCAGTGCGGGCACCAGGTCGGACATCATGCGGAGCATCAGCACCTGGCATTCAGGGTCGCCGAAACGGACATTGTATTCGATCAGTTTCGGCCCTTCCGTGGTGATCATCAGCCCGGCAAAGAGCACGCCTTTGAAGGGTGCGCCCGCATGCTTGAGCGCACGCACCGTTGGACGAATGATCTCGTCCATCACGCGGCGGTTGATCTCGGCAGTCATGATCGGCGCGGGCGAATAGGCGCCCATTCCCCCGGTATTGGGGCCTTTATCACCGTCGTCAACGCGCTTGTGGTCCTGCGCCGAGGCGAGTTCGATCGCGGTGTCGCCGTCGCATAGCGCGAAGAATGACGCCTCTTCGCCGACCAGGCATTCCTCGATCACGATCTCCCACGCGGGGGCACCGAGCCCCCCGCCGAACATCATGTCGATTGCGGCCTCGGCTTCCTGAATCGTGCCCGCAACGACAACTCCTTTGCCCGCGGCGAGACCGTCCGCCTTGACGACGATCGGCGCGCCGGTCTTGCGCACATAGTCTTTCGCCGCGGCAGCCGCCTTGAAGCGCATATAGGCTGCGGTCGGAATATTGTTGGCCTTGCACAGATCCTTGGTGAACCCTTTGGACCCTTCGAGCCGGGCGGCCCATTTGGTCGGACCAAATGATTTAATACCGGCCGATTCGAGATCGTCGACGATACCGGCGCAGAGCGGCACCTCCGGACCGACGACAACGAGGTCTATTTTCTTTGCCCTGGCAAGGGCGATCACCGCCGCGTGGTCGCCAATATCGAGCGCGGCGCATTCGGCTTCCCTCGCGATGCCGGCATTGCCGGGCGCGCAGTAAAGCTTGTCGGTAAGCGGACTGGCGGCGATTTTCCAGGCCAGCGCGTGCTCGCGTCCGCCGGAGCCGAGAATCAGGATGTTCATGGGCGGGCACAGGGCCTTTAGTGGATCATCGCCGATTGGTGTAGCATGGCG
>DATEKG010000168.1:0-7169 GCA_035277565.1 Pseudolabrys sp. | reverse complement strand
CTGATCCAGGAATTCAATGGCGAAGTCGGTGCCAGGACAGCAGCATGAGCCTGGTGCAGCCTTACACAAAGTTGCGCAAGGATCTCGCGCAGCGCGACCGCAGCCTGCGCGAGAAAGTGATCTCGCTGGAAGAAGCGGTTTCATTCGTGCGCGATGGCGACTCTGTCGGCATCGGGGGCAGCACGATGTCGCGTACGCCGATGGGCCTGATCTGGGCAATTATTCGTGCCCAGCGGAAAAAGCTTTCGTGCTCGCGTTGCATTATTTCGAGTGACGGCGACCTTCTTTATGGTTCAGGAGCAAGCGAGCACATCGTCACGAGCTGGTTCAGCCAGGGGATCCTCTGGGGCGTGTCGAAAGTGATGCGTCACCATGTTGAGACCGGCAAGGCGCGCTACGACGAATGGAGCCACATGGCGATGGGCATGCGCTTTCGCGCCGGCGCAATGGGCGTGCCTTTCATGCCCGTCCGCTCGATGCTTGGCTCCGATGTGGTCGTTCAGCGGCCCGAGGCAAAGGAAATGGTCTGCCCGTTTACCGGCGAAAAGCTTTTGCTGGTGCCGGCCCTCAATCCCGATGTTGCCCTCATCCATGTCCAGCGCTGCGACGCCTATGGCAATGCGCAAATCAGCGGCTTGCAGTTCATGGACATCGATCTTGCGATGGCAGCCAACAAGGTCATTTTGACTACCGAGCGCATCATTTCAAATGACCAGATCCGCCGCGCGCCGGATCAGACCAAGATTCCGTTTTTTGCCGTCGATGCGGTGGTCGAACTGCCCTTCGGCTCTGCGCCGCACGAATGCTATGGCGTCTACGAGCCGATGATGCACCACATGGAATACTATGTCGGTCTCGTGAACAAAGATCCGGTCGGCGGCATGCGGGAATATCTCGACCGTTTCGTGTATGGCCCGAAATCCTGGACCGAGTTCCTCAATTTGATCGGCATCGAAGAGGTTCTCGGCGCCGCGCGGGCGGGGACATCCATCTATGACGCATAAGTCGGCCCATACGGCGGGCGAACTGCTTGCCATCCTCAGCGCGCGGCAGCTGAAGGATGGTCAAGTTGTCTTTGCGGGCGTCGGGATTCCGCTTCTCGCCGCAACACTTGCGCAGCGCCTGCACGGACCTGGTCTCACGATTCTGTTCGAAGGCGGTGTCATTGGCGCGTTCATCGAGCCCGGCAAGTTACCTCCCTCGACCAACGATCAGCGCTGCACCAGCCGTGCCAATATGGTGCTCGGGAGCGCAGACGTGCTGCTCCTGCTGCAGCGCGGCTATGTCGACGTCGGGTTTATGGGCGGGGCGCAAATCGATCAATACGGCAATTTAAACAGCTCGTTCATCGGTGACCCGGCGAAGCCGAAAACGCGGCTTCCCGGCACCGGCGGCGGCAATGATATTTCCAGTCTCACGAACATGATCGTCGCGATGAAGCACGAGAAGCGACGCTTCGTGGAGAATGTCGATTTCATCACAAGCCCCGGATGGATCAGGGGCGGGACGTCCCGTCATGACTGCGGCCTGCCGTTCGGCGGCATGTTCCGCGTGGTGACAGATCTCGCCGTCTTCGGCTTCGACGAAACGACGCGCCGGCTGACACCCCTTGCGCTCAATCCCGGCGTGACAAGAGAGCAAGTCCAGGAAAATACCGGATTCAAGCTGGAATTCAGTGCGGATACCGGCGTCACCGAGCCACCAACGGCCCACGAGCTGTCCGTGCTGCGCGGACTCGATCCGGAACGGCTTTATATCGGCTGACGCATCCGCATATTTTTGGAGAGTATCAACATGACAGTTCTCGACCGAACTTTTGGCATTGCCGCACGCAACTTCACCGCCTATCCGGAAATGCCTGACGTTCACGCTTTGGTCGAGTACGGCGTCAAGATGGAGCAACTCGGTTTTGATTCACTGTGGGTTTGGGATCATGTTTTGCTCGGCGTCGAACCAAATTTTCCAATCATTGAGTCGCTTACCTTGCTGACTGCAATCGCTGCGCGGACAAAAAAGATCAAGTTGGGGACCGGAATTCTTGTTCTGCCCTTGCGCAACCCTGTGGTGCTCGCAAAACAGCTGTCGAGCATGGACCTCTTATCGAACGGGCGTCTTCTGCTGGGCATGGCATCCGGCTGGTACAAGCGCGAATTTGACGCTGTAGGCGTGCCGTTCGAGAAGCGCGGCAAGATCATGGACGAAAATCTCGAGATCATGACCCGTTTCTGGACGGAGGACACGCTCAAGGGCGAATACATGTACCACAAGATTCCCGCCGGCGTGATGTACCCCAAGCCGGTGCAGAAGCCGCGCCCGCCAATTCTCATCGGCGGCTATGTCGATCGCGTTCTTAAGCGCGCCGCGATCGACGGTGATGGCTGGCTCACTTATTTTTATCGCCCGGAAAGCTTTGCGAAATCCTGGAGCAAGATCCGCGATTTTGCCAAAGAGGGCGGCAAAGACCCCAACAAGTTGCTCAACGGCGCGCAACTTCCTATTTGCATCGGAAAATCCCGTGCCGATGTAGAGGCTGGCATGATGGAATGGCTCGGCAAGGAGTGGGACTACGCGGCATGGAGCGAGTCGACGAAGGATAGCGCGATCATTGGCACCGTCGACGAATGCGTCGAGCAGCTGAAAGCGCATCTGGCTGTCGGCGTGCAGAAGCTGATCTTCGTTCCATATCGCTACGAAATGGATCAGATCGAAATCATCGCGCGACAGATTATTCCACGGCTGAAGAACAGCTGATGGCTCGGCGCGGCGCGGCGATTGCCCGACGAAACGGGTAAGGCGCGCGCTGTTCCGACGCCTGACCGGCAAGGCCGTGCCTGGAAATACGGCACAGGGTGCGACGCGCCGGGCAAAGATTGAGCTTGCCTGCTATTTGAGCCCTTACTAACATTCTAAAAATAGGATGACTTGGGGGATGACGGTGCACGGTCGGATTCGCGGCGCAACCTGGGATACCGCCAGCTCTGTCCGAGAAGCCGACAATTTGACGTCGCCATTGCCAGGCCCGGTGTCTCCGCATTCCCGGCTTACAGCATCGAGATGTTTTTGGCGTCAAGCGTGCGCCAGTCTGAGCGTACCTTGCTGAAGTTGTAACATGTCGTCGACCGTCGTCGACGCGTATCGGAGGAGTGGACATGAGGAAGCTTCCAAGACTGATGGCGACGGCGGTGATTGCAGCCGGCGCAGCCGTTGCCGGCGCTCACGCGCAGGAGACGATCAAGATCGGTGCCACACAGCCGCTGACCGGCGCCTTCGCTGCATCCGGCAATTATGTCGCGCAGGGAGCAAAGATCGCCGAGGAAGAGATCAATCAGGCCGGAGGTGTGCTCGGCAAGAAGATTCAGCTCATCATCGAAGACAACAAGTCTAATCCAACCGAAGCGGTGAGCACGGTCGAGAAACTGATCACCAAAGACAAGGTGCCGGTGCTGATCGGTGCGTGGAGCTCGACATTGACTCTCGCGGTCATGCCGAAGCTTGAAGAATACAAGGTGCCCATGATCGTTGAGACGTCCTCTTCGGGGAAAATTACGACATCGGGCAATCCGTATATCTTCCGCATCAGTCCGACTTCTGCGATGGAAGCAAAGGCATTTCAGCCTCTGGTTTCGAAGATCGGGATCAAGAAAGCTTCGTTCCTCTATACCAATAACGACTTTGGCATCGGTTCCGCGAACGAATATTCGAACATGCTGAAAGCCAATGGCGTTGCTGTAGGCGTCATGGAAACCATGGACCCGAAGGCGACGGATTTTTCGGCGCAGCTCGCAAAGATCAAGGCATCCGGCAGCGACACGCTGTTTGTAACGACCGCGGTCGAACAGCTCACGCTGATACTGAAGCAGGCCAAGGAACAGCAAGTAAACGTCCGGATCATTTCATGCGGCGGCTCGAATTCGCCAGATCAGCTGATCGAGCAGGCAGGGGATGCGGCCAATGGCTCGTTCCACACGGCCTTTTTCCCTCCGTGGTTCCCCGAAGTGACGAAGAATCCCGAAGTTTCCAAGCGATATATGGATGCATGGAAAAAGCACGGCTTCAACGTCGGCGGTCTGACCGAAGGTTTCCGCGGTTTTGACGGCGTCTATGTTGCCGTTGCCGGAATAAAGGCAGCTGGAAAGGCTGAACCCGAGGCCATTCGCAAGGCTTTGTGGGGTGTCACGGTGAAGGGAATTTACGGTGACATCCACTTCAACAAGGAGGGACCTGCCGGCAAGGAGAGCGGGCAAAATGTTCCCGTGGTCTATCTTGTGACAATTCAAAACGGCAAGGTCGTGAAGCCATCTTTCTGAGACGAATCGCGGTTGGGGCACGAGCCGCTTGTTTGAGGCTCGTGCCCTTGCACGTTGGAGGCAGGCCGGGACGGAGCCTCATGACTTGAACGAACTGCTTCAGCATTTTCTGAATGCGATCATTCTCGGCGGCACATATGCATTGCTAGGGATTGGGCTCACGCTGATCTTCGGCATCATGCGTGTGGTCAATTTCACTCACGGCGAACTCTATGCTTTCGGCGCCTACTGTATGTACGCGCTGGTCATGCTGTTTCATGTTAATTTCTTTCTGGCGCTTGTGCTCGCGATGGCGATGGGCATCGCACTGGGGGCGGCCCTGGAGGTACTGCTCCTCAACAGACTGCGCGCCGCCGATATCGACACGACCATGCTTGTCATGATCGGCGCGTGGATCGTGCTCCAGAATACCGAGCAACTCGTCTGGTCTGGAGTGGCGCTATCGATCAACAGCCCGTTTCCGGCCGACCCGCTGGTCGTCGGTCCATTGTCGGTATCCTGGAATCGAGTCTACGTCTTTGTTGTCGCTCTCATTCTCATCGGCGCAACGTACTATTTGGTCAACCGTACGCGCCTTGGCAAGGCGATGCGGGCGACGTTCCAGGACAGGGATACGGCGGCGCTGATGGGGATCAGAATCGACCGGATCCACACCGCGACTTTCGCACTGGGGTCGGGACTCGCAGCTGCGGCAGGCGCACTGCTCGGTCCGGTGTTCGTGGTCGCGCCGACAATGGGCGATCTGGCGGCCTCCAAAGCATTCGCCATCGTTATCCTCGGCGGCCTGGGCAACATTACGGGGGCGACACTCGGCGGTTTCATCCTCGCTTTCGTGGAGGAGATCGGCGCTGGCTACATTTCGTCCGGCTACCGCGATGCCATGGGATTTCTTCTGATCATCCTGATCCTGTTGATGCGCCCGACCGGCCTGTTCGCACAAAAGGAGCGGATCGGGTGAACCGATATCTCGGCTGGCTCCTGGTCACAGTGCTCGCGTCGGTGCCGTTCTGGCTGAAAGACTTCTATCTGCTACATATTCTGATTACGACCGGCATCTTTATTATTGCTGCAATGAGCCTCAATCTGCTGCTCGGCTATACCGGGCAACTGTCCCTCGGGCACGTCGCATTCTTCGGTATCGGAGCCTATACGAGCGCGCTCGTTTCGCTGGGGTTCCGGGTGCATCTTCTGCCGGATTTCACGGTCGGACTTACGCCGAAACCAGTGTGGTTCGCGATGTTGACAGCCGCCATCGTCTCGGGACTCACAGGCTATGCGATCGGGAAATTATCCTTCCGTGTACGAGGTGCTTATTTCGTCATCGTCTCGATCAGCTTTGCTGAAGTCGTGCGGCTCGTGGCTGTAAATTGGGACGAGCTGACGCAAGGGCCAATGGCGCTCAACAATATACCGGCGCTGTCTCTCGGTGTTGGCTCGTTTGAGCTATCATTCCTGCGCAAGCCCGAATTCTATCTGCTCGTGCTGGCTGTTGGCGTCATTTGTTACGTCATTATCGCCCGGCTCGTTAATTCGCGTGCAGGCCGCGCCATGATCGCGCTGCGGGAAAATGAATCGCTCGCAACTTCCGTAGGAATCGACGTGACACGCTATCTGGTCATCGCGACGGTTGTCTCCGCCGCCATTGCCGGGACCGCAGGTGCGCTTTACGCCCATTACATCCGGATTGTCGATCCGGACATTTTTTTATTCATTTACACCGTGACGATGGTGATCATGGTGATTACGGGCGGCAAGGGCACGCTCGCGGGGCCGATTGTTGGCGGCGCGATATTCGGCTTCGTCCCCGAGATCCTGCGGTCAATGGAAATCGCTCCGGAGCTGCAGTGGATCATCTACGGCGTGCTGATGATTCTGGTCGTCTATTTTCTGCCGCGCGGGATCGTTCCCGCGATCGAGAGCTTTGTTTCGGGACGGAAGCCGTCCGATGACGAGGCTATCACGGCGGCTCCGGAGCCTCAGCAAAAATGAGCGCGCAGCCTGAAACCGTCCTGGCAATCAATCATGTAGCCGTGCATTTCGGCGGACTCGTCGCAATATCCGACATGACCTTCGATGTGAAGCGCGGCGAAATTGTCGGCCTCATCGGTCCCAACGGTGCAGGCAAGACAACGGCATTTAATGTGATCACCGGATTTCAGCGCCAGACCAACGGCGAAGTCCGTTATCTGTCTCATGTCCTGACCGGCATGAAATCTCACGAAATCGCACGGCTTGGCCTCGTGAGGACTTTTCAGCGTACGAGTGTGTTCAAGGAACGTAGCGTCTTCGACAATGTGCTGACCGGCCTGCATTGCAGCGGACGCTCAAATCTGTGGGACACCATGGTGAGATCAAGACGCGAGAGGGTGTCCGAACGCGAACTGGCCGACTCCGCATACGAAATCCTGCGATTTGTGGGGCTTGAGCGGCGTGCCGGCGAACCGGCGGGCGTTCTGCCTTACGGGGAGCAGCGGCTTATTGGAGTTGCACTTGCATTGGCAGTAAAGCCATCGATGCTGCTCCTTGATGAGCCCGTTTCCGGCATGAACCATGCGGAAACAGCACGGTTCGTCAAGCTTGTGGAAAAGATCAGCGCGTCCGGCGTTACGATCCTCCTGGTCGAGCACGACATGCCGATGGTGATGCAGGTCTGCAACCGCATCGTCGTCCTCAACTACGGGCGCATTATAGCCGAAGGCGCGCCGGCCGAGATTCAGAACAACCCGGAAGTCATCCGCGCCTATCTTGGACAGGGGAAGAAGCGTGCTTGAATTGCGCGGCCTTGTGTGCCGTTACGGCAAGGTGACGGCCGTCAAAGGGCTCTCGCTTGAAGTGGGTCGCGGTCAGCTTGTCGCCCTTATC
>DATEKG010000167.1:0-4169 GCA_035277565.1 Pseudolabrys sp. | reverse complement strand
GCAAATGATGTAGGACGCTGTCACGGGCACGGCGAGCCCGATGATCCAGACGACCAGCGATGTATAGATCGCGGTCATCAGCAGGCTGCCTCCCGCGAAATCGATGACGATCGAGGAGAACTTCAGGCCAAGTCCGGTGAGAGTCACGACGCCGACAATGATGCCGGCGGCGGCGCATGTCGTCGCCGCACTCAGAACGCCGATTGAGCCGTCAGCCAGCGCGGCTGTCAGCTTTTTGCTCGATGGGATCTTCTTCTGGCCCTGGCGCGTCAGGCCCATGAAGGCCAGGACGCCGATCGCCACCAGGATCAGCATGGGGAAATAGGTCTGCAGCAGGACCGCCGGCGCTGTCATCGAGACACCGGGGATAATCCCCAGAACCGCCGTAACCATAAGGATGGCAAGAAGCGGCATGAGCAACCGGCGCGGTCCCAATGCCGTTTCCGGTGCAAGTGCACTCATGGAAAAGGCCAGCATGGTCGAATAGAAAACCGAAAGCATCGGCGAATAGCCGATCACCATGAAGACGACGACCGCAACCAGCGATACGAAATGGAATCCGTAACGCTGCGTCATCTGCCAGATCGTCGTTTCCTGTTTGAATATGACTTCGCGGGCGCCGAAGCGCCGCGCGTCGAGTTCGACCATGAAAAGCAGCGACAGGTAATAAAGACAGGTCGGTATCGTCGCCATCCAGATCACGTCGAGATAGCTGATCTTCAGGAATTCGGCGATCAGGAAGGCCGCCGCGCCGAGCACCGGCGGCGAGATGATGGCGCCCAGTCCTCCCGCGGCGAGCAAACCGCCGGCCGCGTCCTGCTGAAAGCCGGCCTTCTTCAGCATGGGCCAGGCAACCGTGCCGATCATCACGGTCGTGGCGACACCGGATCCCGATGGCCCCCCGAGCAGGAACGATGAAGCCACGACGGCGCGTCCGGCGCTCGATGGCTTGCCGCCCATGACTGCGAGCGAGAAGTCGATGAAGAACTTGCCGGCGCCGGAATGCTGCAAGATCGCGCCGTAGATCGTGAACATGATGATCAGCGTCGCCGACACGTCGACCGCCACGCCGAAAATCCCCTCGAGCGTGATGAAGAGGTGGCCAACCAGGCGGGCGACGTCAAATCCGCGATGCGTCCAGGGCGGCGGCAAATAGGGCCCGAGCATCGCGTAGGCAATGAAGAGGACAGCGACGGCCGGCATGATCGGCCCGGTGGTCCGCCGCGCCGCTTCCAGTACGAGCACGATGAAAATGCCGCCGAGGATCACGTCCCAGCGGTCGGGCACCGCCGCCCGGTCCAGAAAATCGTCGCCGCCGGAAAGCGCGTAGATGATGATCGCAATTCCCGCCAGCGCCGGAATGATGTCGAACCACTGGACGCGATTGCGGAAGCGTGCGGCGAGCGGAAAAAGCAGGAAGCTGAGCAGGAGCACGAAGGCGACGTGGATGTACCGCAACTCCTGCGTCGGGACGATGTCATAAGCCGCATACAGGTGGAAAAGCGTCATGGCGACGGCAATTCCCGTCACGGAGATCCCGACCCAGCCGGAGAGCCGATTGGCAGCTCCTTCTTCCTGCTGGACAAACTCTTCCGCCTTGCGGAGTTGCTCTTCGGAAATAACCTGCGTTTCCGCCCCGGCCCGGATTTCTTCGACCATCGCTTTCTCGCCCACCGGCGGTGTGCCCCGCCTTTGCACAGGAAGCTAGCATGAGCGACGGCGAGTGGAATACCCAGAAAAACCTGCGCCAATTGCCGGTCAGGGGTGCCCCAGCAGCATTGCCACCGCAGCCGCGATAAACGGTAGCGGCAACGAGACGAGCGCACGCAGCCACACGACGCGTGCCGGCATGAGGGGCACTTCCCAGATCATCAGGCGATGAATGGCATAAAGCGCCCACGCGGTTGAATAGGCGATGACCTGCGGTGCACCCGCGCCGCTCTTGAGCGCAGCCGCGCCGATCGAAAAGCCCACCACAGGACCACCTGGTGTGAGGGCGCCGCCGAGCGTCGCGATCACGACGCCGAAGAACCCGGATTCCGGGCCGAGCCAGGGCGCGATCCATTCGTTCGGCAAGGCTTCGGCAACAAAACCGGAACCGACGACGCCGATGCCAATGCGCGGCAGCAGCAGAATGAATTCCATCACGCCTGCCCGCACGCTGTCATCCAGGAGCGCGCGACTGCGGACCGCCGTGATGAACGCCAGCGCCGCGACAATAAGCCAAAGCAGAATGTTAACGGCGAGCGTCATTTGATTTCGCTGCGATATTCGAAGCCAAGGCGAACCACAATGCGCGCGAGGATGCCTGCGATGACCGGAAGCGGGATCGCCGCGGCGATCCGCCAGAGCACGAAATCTGCCCCGAAAAACGGCAACTCCCAGACCAGCGCGCGCGTATAGCCGATCAAGGTCCAGCTGACGATGAATGCGACCACCGCGCCGGCATCGGCTCCCATGGCGAGAAATGCGCCGGCAACCGGATAGATCGTGATCGGACCTCCCGGCAGGAGAAAACCGAAAAACGCGGCAATCAGCAGCCCGGCAAATCCCGATTCATGCCCGACCCAGCGCGCCACCATTTCGCGCGGCAGCAGAAGCGTGACGAATGCACCGATCAGACAACCGGCGAGGACCTTCGGCAGCATCTCCGCGAAGAGCGAAGTGTCACCGGCCAGGATTTCCAGGCAATGCTGCGCGCCGTCGCGGAAATAAACCGTTGCGGCCGCCGCAATTGTGAGCGCTGCAATAGCCGCGGTCGACCCGTCAAAGGCGCGGCGGCGACGGCGAGGTGGAGGTGGCTTGGTCAAGGTGGCGGGACACTAGACGACCGCGCCGAAATTGTCTGCCGCGTTGCCGTTGACCCTGCATTGCGCCGCCGGTAGTTTCGAATCGATGGGGATGGGGTTCCCCCGATAACCGCCCGTTCGGGCTGATGACTCCTGCCGTGCAATCTGGCAGTGGGATTCCGTCCGCAACCGGGCGGTCTTTCGTTGCCCTGAGAAGAGGGATTGTTCGATGGGCTTCGTCATCGTCTTTATCGGCGGCGGCATCGGCGCCGCGCTTCGTCATGGCTTCAACCTGGCCTTCGCGCGCCTGGCGGGGAACGCATTCCCCTACGCCACCTTGTTCGAAAACGTCTCCGGCTCAATCGTCATGGGTCTGCTCATTGCGATTTTTGCATTCCGCAGCGGCATTCCCCAGCACTGGCAACTTTTTTTGACGACCGGCATCCTCGGCGGCTACACGACGTTCTCGACTTTCTCGCTCGACGTGGCGTTGCTCTATGAGCGCGGTGAACCTGGCCTTGCGGCCCTCTATGTGCTGCTGTCGGTTGCGCTGTCGATCGGCGGGCTGTTCGCCGGACTCGCTCTGGTGCGCGGGCTCAGCTGAGCTTCATTCCATCGGCCGCAGGCCAAGCTTGTCAAGCAGCGCCATGTCACGGTCGCGGCCGGGATTTGGCGTCGTGAGCAGTTTTGGCCCATAGAAAATCGAGTTCGCCCCGGCAAGAAAACAAAGCGCCTGCGTTTCCTCGCTCATATCCTCGCGTCCCGCCGAAAGCCGAACCACTGACGCCGGCATGCAGATGCGGGCCACCGCTATTGTCCGCACGAAATCGAGCGGGTCGAGCGGCGGCGTCCCCGCAAGCGGCGTTCCATCCACCTGGACAAGCATGTTGATCGGCACGCTTTCCGGATGCACGGGCAGGCTTGCGAGTGTCGCTATCATGCCGACGCGGTCCTCGATCGATTCACCCATCCCCACAATTCCGCCGCAGCAGACATGGATGCCGGCCGCCCGCACATGCTCGAGAGTATCGAGGCGATCCTGGTACGTGCGCGTCGTGATGATTGTCCCGTAATATTCCGGCGACGTATCAAGATTGTGGTTGTAATAGTCGAGCCCGCTGCGTTTCAGCAGCCTCGCTTGCGCCTCCGTCAGCATTCCGAGCGTGACGCAGGTTTCCATTCCAAGCGATTTCACGCCCTCGACCATTGCGCAAACACGTTCGAGATCGCGGTCCTTGGGCGAACGCCACGCCGCACCCATGCAGAAACGCGACGCACCGGCCGCGCGCGCCGCGCGCGCTTCGGCGAGCACGGCGCCGACATCCATCAGCTTCCCGGCCTTGACGCCGGTTTCGAACTTCGCGGACTGCGGACAATAGG
>DATEKG010000166.1:0-32102 GCA_035277565.1 Pseudolabrys sp. | reverse complement strand
TCATAAAGAGACGGCGCGGTCAGATTCCAGTGGACTGCGGCGAGGTTTTTAAAGCCAAACTTGTCGGCACCGTAAGCACCGTTCCGCAAACCCTGCTCTTGCACGTGATTCCTCCCAACTCAGCCGCTTTATGAACACATTCACACGGGCTTTGGATCCCGCGGCGGCCTTACTATGGTATGAGTATAGCCTCTTGGCTCGAGGCGCGCGACCATAGTCACGGTCAGCCTTAATGCCAAGGCCAAATGCAATGCAAAAGGAGCCAACCGCATTGCGCTGCATCAATAAGTTAACGTCGCGCCGTTTGGCCACGCTCGGTGATGTTTAATACGTCGCCCCCGGCAATTTGACGCATTCGGCGCATTTTATCGCGCCTGTTCGGCCAGACGCTTAAGCGTCGCCCGCAACGGTCCGAGCGCAGTTACGCGCTGTTCGAAGGGCAGCCAACGGGCCGTTCTTCCCTTCTGCAATTCCAAGCCTTCCGGATTGATACCAACGCATTGCCAGTCGCCATCCTCCGCGCCAAGAAGCCTTGTCGCATAGAGACGGCACGTACCGGCATGATCGGCATTCATGTGTGTGATCGCTTCGTGCTCCGACTCAACAAGCGGTTTTGCATCGGACACATCCGTAAGAATGTCCTGAGGCTTGAGATCGACGATGCGGCCAAACCCGGCGACCAGATGCGCGCCTTTGATTTCAATGCGGTAAAACGAGAAGTCGCGAAACGTCGCATACATCCCGGCGTCCGGATGGCGTCTGAGATAGGCGGCCGATATAGCTTCCGAACTGTCGCTGACGCACCGGCCCATGAGCATGATGCGCGCTCCCTCCAGCGGGTCGTTCTCCTTGCGCTCATCAAGCATCAGGGAGACACGCGCATCGGCAAGGATATTCTTGGTATGCAGCGCCAGACTTGAAAGCAGCAGAAGCGGCGCTCCGTCGATCGCTGTCGCAACGTTCACCAGCGAACAGTAGGGGTCACCTGTCGTGACAGCCAGGGTCGCCAAAGCGCCCGACCGGGCCTCGTGCAGCAGCTTCCTGGCGGCCAATGGAGGATCAAATTTGTCGCCGGACTTCATTTCAGAGCACCATCCCAAGGGTTGCAGCCCGTATAGCCTGTGTTTTTGGCCTTTGGGCTTGAAATCGCTACCGAATCACATAGTTGTTGCAAAGAGGCCACATTTCGGACCTCGTTTATAGGGTTCAAAACGCGCGGGACGTCACGGAAGAGGGGCTTATGCCGACAATCGCTCTCGTCGACGACGACCGCAATATCCTGACTTCCGTTTCGATGGCGCTCGAAGCGGAAGGTTATCGCATCATGACCTATACGGATGGAGCCTCCGCGCTCGACGGGTTCAAGACGTCGCCGCCGGACCTCGCCATCCTCGACATCAAGATGCCGCGCATGGATGGCATGGAAACCCTCCGCCGCCTGCGCCAAAAGACTGACATTCCGGTGATCTTCCTCACCTCGAAGGACGAAGAGATCGATGAACTCTTCGGACTGAAGATGGGTGCGGACGATTTTATCCGCAAACCGTTTTCGCAACGCCTGCTGGTCGAGCGCGTCAAGGCCGTGTTGCGCCGCTCCAGTCCGAAAGACGGCGCACCGCCGAAAGAAATCGACTCCGCCAAGGTGCTCGAACGCGGGCAACTCCGCATGGATCCGGAACGCCACACCTGCACCTGGAAAGGCGAGCCGGTGACGCTGACGGTCACCGAATTTCTTATCCTGCAGGCTCTGGCGACCCGGCCCGGCGTGGTGAAAAGCCGCAATGCGCTGATGGACGCGGCCTATGACGATCAGGTCTATGTGGACGACCGCACGATCGACAGCCACATCAAGCGGCTGCGCAAGAAGTTCAAAGTCGTTGACGATGATTTCGAGATGATCGAGACGCTCTACGGCGTCGGCTATCGCTTTAAGGAATGACAAATCCTTAATGTTTCAGCCGACTTGGGCGACCTGACGGATCGTCCCGGCTTGCGGTAAACTCTCCGGGCCATTCGTCCATAATTCCGAAACCGGCAATCGGCGCGGATCTTGTGGCGATGCATAGAGCCCTCGGTGAACCCCGGCTGGATTAAACGACGTGCTTGATCGAACTGCGGAAGCTGTCACGCGGAATGACGACGCGGAACGTCGCGCCGCCCCGGCTGCGCGCCCCGGGCCGAAAGTAGACGGCTTGATGCGCCGGCTGGTGAGCTCGGCCTGGCAGTTCATCTGGTTACAGAGCTTCTCCAGCCTCACGCGTCGCATCGTCTTCCTCAATCTTGCCGGACTGGTCGCGCTGGTAACGGGCGTCCTTTACCTTTCGCAGTTTCGGGCGGGCCTGATCGATGCGCGCGTGCAGAGCCTTTTGACGCAGAGCGAGATCATTGCCGGCGCGATTGCCGCCTCGGCTACTGTCGAAACAGACTCGATCACGATCGATCCGGAGCGGCTGTTGGAGCTGCAGGCCGGCGAGAGCTACGGTCCGTCCGACGATTCCCAGTCGGGCATCGAATTTCCCATCAATCCGGAACGGGTTGCGCCGTTGCTGCGGCGGCTCGTGTCGCCGACCAAGACGCGCGCGCGGATCTACGACCGTGATGGCGTTCTTATTCTTGACAGCCGCAATCTCTACGGCCGCGGCGACGTGCTGCGCTTCGATCTGCCGCCGCCGAATGCCGACAAGCCCGGCCTGATGGAACGCGCATTCATCGCCCTGCGCCGATGGTTCGGCCGCGGCGACCTCCCACTTTACAATGAGCTCGGGCCCGAGAACGGCAAGGGCTATCAGGAGGTCGCGCAGGCGCTCAATGGCACGCATGCGAGCATGGTGCGGGTCAACGACCGCGGCGAAGTCATCGTCTCGGTCGCCGTGCCGGTGCAGCGATTCCGCGCGGTGCGTGGTGCGCTGATGCTTTCGACTCAAGGCGCCGACATCGACGACATGGTCGAAGCCGAGCGCCTCGCCATCGTCAAGGTGTTTTTGGTGGCGGCGGGTGTGATGGTGGTGCTTTCCATGCTGCTCGCCGGCACGATTGCGGGCCCGGTGCGCCGCCTTGCGGATGGCGCGGAACGTGTGCGCCGGCGCATTCGCACGCGTGTCGAAATCCCCGACTTCACACGCAGGCGGGACGAAATCGGCGAATTGTCCGGCGCTTTGCGCGACATGACCAACGCGCTCTACACGCGCATTGAAGCGATCGAGAGCTTTGCGGCCGACGTTGCGCATGAGTTGCGCAACCCGCTGACGTCGCTGCGCTCGGCGGTGGAAACGCTACCGCTCGCCAAAACGGAACAGAGCAAACAGCGGCTGCTCGCGGTAATCGAACACGATGTCAGACGCCTCGATCGCCTGATTTCGGATATCTCCGACGCGAGCCGGCTCGATGCCGAACTGCAACGCCAGGAGGCTGCACCTGTTGACCTGGCGAAATTGCTCGACGCACTGGTGAAAGCGGCCAATGAGGTTCGCGCCGACGACGTGCAGGTGACGCTCGCCTTTGAAGGCGCGCCGCTGTCAGATTTCAAGATCCCCGGCCACGACTCGCGGATTGGTCAGGTGATCAGCAATCTCGTCGACAATGCACGATCATTTTCTCCGCCGGGGGGCAGCGTACGCATCACCTGCCGGCGGACGAAAGACGCGGTGGAAGTCACGGTTGATGATGACGGACCCGGCATCAGGCCGGACGCGCTCGATAAGATTTTCGAACGGTTCTACACCGACCGGCCGGAGCAGGGCTTTGGGCAGAATTCCGGCCTTGGCCTCTCGATTTCGAAGCAGATTATCGAAGCCCATGGCGGGACCATTCGCGTCGAGAACCGTTTCGAACCGGCGGTCGCAGCGGAACCGCCGCGTGTCCTGGGCGCGCGCTTCATCGTGCGCCTGCCCGCCAAGTGATGACGGACGAATCCACGATCCACGCGTCAGCGATTCTGGTCGGCCCCAAAGCGGCGCTTATCCGGGGACCTGCCGGCTCCGGGAAGTCGCTGCTGACCTGGAATTTGCTCGCGGCAGCGTCGCAAGGGTTCCTGCCCTTTGCCCGACTTGTCGGCGATGACCGCGTCCATGTCGATGCGCGATCCGGCCGGCTTCTGGTAACGCCTAAACAGTCCCTGACCGGCTTGATTGAAATTCGCGGGCTCGGCATCCGCAGGGTTCCCTATGAAGCAGCGGCTGTCGTCGGACTGGCCGTCGACCTCGCGGCGGCCGACGGAGCGCGGCTTCCCGAACCGGCCGCCGGCCGGACGATCCTCTGCGGGGTCACGCTGCCGCGGCTAGCTGTCGCAGCGGGAATGGCCCCCTTGCCCATGGTGTTGGCAGCCTTGGACACCCGGGCGGCGGGCGATTGACCTGACGCCGAGATTTGGGCTACCCGGGCGCCTTCGACCCATTGAGAAAAATTAACCATAACGGGCCTAGGATCCCCGCCGCTGCAAAAAGCCCGTCTGAGCCCACCTTTGGCACCGTCTTTCCGCAGTGCAACAGAACGCTTATATAGCGACGCGAGCCCTTGCAATGGGGCTTCAGATGGGCGTGAATGCGCGCCCTATCGTGCGGTGCAGCGAAGCGCCCGCGAGGAGCCAGGGATGATCGGCCTCGTACTTGTGACCCACGGGCGGCTCGCCATCGAGTTCCGCTCAGCGCTGGAGCATGTGGTCGGGCCCCAGCGCCAGATCGAGGCTATCACCATTGGCCCCGACGATGATGTGGAACAGTGCCGCAAGAACATCCTTGAGGCTGTGAAGCGTGTCGACGGTGGGGAGGGTGTCGCCATCCTTACCGACATGTTCGGCGGCACGCCTTCGAACCTCGCGATCTCGGTGATGAGCCAGCCCAAGGTCGAAGTTCTCGCCGGTATCAATCTACCTATGCTGATCAAGCTCGCGAAAATTCGGGAAATCTGCCCGCTGCAGGATGCCGTTGCCGCAGCCCAGGAGGCAGGCCGTAAGTACTGCACGATCGCAAGCCGGGTTCTCAACGGGAAATGAGTGCACGCGCTTCAGCGGACGACACCCCGGTCGTGCGCGAGGTGGAGATCGTCAACAAGAAGGGCCTGCATGCCCGTGCCTCGGCGAAATTCGTGCAGACCGCCGAACAGTTCGACGCAGCCATTACGGTCACGCGCGGCCACGAGACTGTCGGTGGTACTTCGATCATGGGCCTCATGATGCTGGCTGCAGGCCCGGGCATTACCATCATCATCAAGGCGACCGGCAAGGATGCGGCGAAGGCCGTCGAAACGCTGTGCGCATTGGTGGCGGGCGGATTTGGCGAAGAGGACTAGATTGGCCTCCCGGCCGAAAAGTCCCGCACAACTGGCGGCCGCATTGCAATATCCTGCGAATTCGCTCCCATAGAAAATAACTTTCCCCTGGACCTCAGGCCTGCCTAAAGTCGAGGCACGGGCATGGCGACGGCCGCCCGTGAATCAGGGAGGCGTCCTTGAGCAAGGCACATCATTCCGAATACGACGAACCGACCCAGCGCCTGATTGACGGCATGATTGCCGCGGAGGCGCGTCAGATTTCTCAAGGCCATGAGCGCGACGAATGCGAGTGCAAAGAGGGAATGTTCCCCGCCCATGCGCCTGCAAGCCGCCGAAATTTTCTGTTTGCGGCCGGGTCGAGCGCCGCCGCGGCTGCTGCATTCGTTGCGGGCTCGGCCGCTGCGCAGCAGGCTCCGCCCGGCGCAAAATATTTTGATGTTCCACCTGATCCGACCAGGGAACAGGGCCGCCCCGTTGCCGCAGACGGCGGTTACGGATCGCGATCACAGTTCGAGACCGAAGTGCGCGTGCGCTTTCCAACAGCCAATGAAAACACGTCGTGGAG
This sequence comes from Pseudolabrys sp., assembly GCA_035277565.1. GTDB lineage: Bacteria > Pseudomonadota > Alphaproteobacteria > Rhizobiales > Xanthobacteraceae > Pseudolabrys. The sequence continues at coordinate 26,269 of DATEKG010000166.1, read as the reverse complement.
TTTTACACCGCTCGACAAGATGCTGGGCAACACGACCGCCTCCGGGCTCCACTTCGAGCGTCATCATGGCGGCATCCCGACCATCGATCCGTCCAGGCACATGCTCTACGTGCACGGCATGGTGAATGGACCGCGCAAGTTCACGATGGCGGATCTCAAACGCTTTCCGTCGGTCACGCGAAAACATTTCATTGAGTGTTCCGGTAACGGACTGACCGAATGGAACAAACCTACACTGAAGACCGTGCAAGGCACGCACGGCCTGCTCAGCACGTCGGAATGGACGGGAGTGCAGTTCGCCACCATTGCGCGCGAGGTCGGATTAAAGGATGGCGGAAGCTGGGTCCTTGCCGAAGGCGCCGACGCTGCCGTGATGACCCGCAGCATTCCGATGGAAAAAATGCTCAAGGACGCAATCCTCGCTTACGGGCAAAACGGCGAGGCGATCCGGCCGGAACAAGGTTACCCCTTGCGCCTGCTGCTGCCCGGCTTCGAAGGTAACACGCACATAAAATGGTTGCGGCGTCTCGAGGTTAGCGACAAGCCGTTTATGACGCGCGAGGAGACTTCGAAATACACCGACCTTCTCGCAAACGGCAAAGCCCGGCAATTCACTTTCGACATGGAGGCAAAATCGGTCATCACCTTTCCATCGGGCGAGATGAAATTGCCGGGGCCTGGTTTTTATAACGTCACCGGCCTCGCATGGTCGGGACGCGGCCGCGTCCAGTCGGTCGATATTTCCACCGACGGCGGGGTAAGCTGGGTTCCCGCGCGTCTTGAAAACGTGCCGGAACCGATTTGCACGGTGCGCTTCAGTCTGCCGTGGATATGGAATGGTCAGCCGGCCGTGCTGCAAAGCCGGTGCACCGATGAAACGGGCTACGTTCAGCCGACCCTCAAGCAGCTGATCGCGATCCGCGGGTCGAACGGGCCGTTTGGGTCCATCTATCACCTCAACGCCATCCAGAGCTGGGGCGTAGCAGCCGACGGGAACGTGACCAATGTGCACGCATAAAATCATCCTCGCCGCGGCGACTGCGATGATCGCATTCACGCAAGCCGCCTCAGCCCAAGCGGTACGCTACGGTTTCGGCAGTCCGGCAACGCCCGAAGAACTGTCGAAGTTCTTCGCCATCCCTCCCGACGGGCATGACCTCCCGCCCGGCAGCGGAGACGCGACCAAGGGCAAGGAGATCTATGACGGAGCCTGCGCGGCCTGTCATGGCGACAAGCTTCAGGGCAATCCGGCCAAGGGAATCGGCGGCGACAAGCTGATCGGCGGCCGCGGCAGCCTTGCAACCAAGGCGCCGGTCAAGACCGTCGAAAGCTATTGGCCTCATGCCACCACGCTGTTCGACTACGTCAAGCGAGCCATGCCGTTCAACGCACCCGGCTCGTTGAGCGACGACGATGTGTACAGTGTCGTTGCCTATATCCTCTCGGAAGCGAAAATCATTCAGCCGACGGAAGTCATGGACGCCAAGAGTTTACCGAAAGTCGTCATGCCGAACCGCGACGGTTTTGAATCCGATCCGCGGCCGGAACTCGAGCTGTACCGCTGAAGAGCATGGCCGGGAGGGCAGCAATAAGCGCTATCCGGTCGCTTTTACTTACATAAAGAATTCTTTATATATGCATTGCGGTGCTGGCGACGGGCTGTTATAGGCACCCGCAGCCAAGCCATCCCTCTTCGTCAGGAATTGTCATGAGCGCGAACGCAGCGTCCGAATACATCGTCAAAGACATCGGCCTTGCCGACTTCGGCCGGAAAGAGATTTCGATTGCCGAGACCGAAATGCCGGGCCTGATGGCGACCCGCGAGGAGTATGGGCCCAAACATCCGCTCAAGGGGGCGCGCATCGCCGGCTCGCTGCACATGACAATCCAGACGGCGGTACTGATCGAGACGCTCAAGGCGCTCGGCGCCGACGTGCGCTGGGTTTCATGCAACATTTACTCGACGCAGGATCACGCCGCAGCGGCGGTCGCGGCAGGCGGCACACCGGTCTTTGCCGTCAAGGGCGAGACGCTCAAGGATTATTGGGACTATACCCGCAAGCTGTTCGAGTGGCATGGCGGCGGTTGCCCCAACATGATTCTGGACGACGGCGGCGACGCGACACTGCTTGTGCATCTCGGCGTGCGCGCAGAAGGCGGCGATACCGCATTCCTCGAGAAGGCGACGTCAGAGGAAGAAGAAATCCTGTTCGCCCTGATCAAGAAGACACTGAAGGAAAAGCCGAAGGGCTGGTTCGGCGAGATTGCCAAGTCAATCAAGGGCGTCTCGGAAGAAACGACCACCGGCGTGCACCGCCTCTACGAAATGCAGAAGAAGGGCACCCTGCTCTTCCCGGCGATCAATGTGAACGACTCGGTCACCAAGTCAAAGTTCGACAACCTCTATGGCTGTCGCGAGTCGCTGGTCGACGGCATCCGCCGCGGCACCGACGTGATGATGGCCGGCAAGATTGCGATGGTCGCGGGTTTTGGCGATGTCGGCAAAGGGTCGGCGGCTTCGCTGCGCCAGGCCGGCTGCCGCGTCATGGTGTCTGAAATTGACCCGATCTGCGCGCTGCAGGCGGCGATGGAAGGCTATGAAGTCGTCACGATGGAGGACGCAGCTCCACGCGCCGATATCTTCGTTACCGCCACCGGCAACAAGGACGTCATCACCATCGAGCATATGCGGGCGATGAAGGATCGCGCCGTCGTCTGCAACATCGGCCACTTCGACAACGAAATTCAGGTCGCGGGCCTGAAGAATTACAGGTGGAACAACATCAAGCCACAGGTGGACGAGATCGAATTCCCGTCGGGCAGGCGTATCATCCTGCTGTCGGAAGGACGCCTGGTGAACCTCGGCAATGCGATGGGTCATCCGAGCTTTGTCATGTCGTCGTCCTTCACCAACCAGACACTGGCCCAGATCGAATTGTGGGGTAACGCCGGCAAGTACGAGAGAAAGGTCTATACGCTGCCGAAGAAGCTCGACGAGAAGGTCGCGCGCCTGCACCTGGAGAAGATCGGCGTAAAGCTCACCAAGCTTCGCGACGACCAGGCTTCTTATATCGGCGTGCCGAAGGACGGCCCGTTCAAAAGCGACCACTACCGCTATTAGGCTGCGCATCCGCTCAGTCGCGTAAAGCGAGGATCCGGAACGAGGCCGCAGGATCCCGGCTGTTACGGAATATAGCCGCTCCGGGCTCCTTGCCGCCCTTCTGTCCCGGTGTTATCTGCCGCGCCATGACGGCTTCCCCAATCCAGAATATCCGCAATTTTTCGATCGTTGCGCATATCGACCACGGCAAGTCCACTCTTGCCGACCGGTTAATTCAGCTTACCGGCGGACTGGAAGCCCGTGAAATGAAGGAGCAGGTGCTCGATTCGATGGATATCGAGCGCGAGCGCGGCATCACGATCAAGGCGCAGACCGTACGGCTCAATTACAAGGCCCGCAACGGAAAGGACTACGTCCTCAACCTGATCGATACTCCCGGCCATGTCGACTTCGCCTACGAGGTCAATCGCTCGCTCGCCGCTTGCGAGGGCTCGCTGCTGGTGGTCGACGCCAGCCAGGGTGTCGAGGCGCAGACGCTCGCGAATGTGTACCAGGCCATCGACAATGGCCATGAAATCGTGCCCGTGCTCAACAAGGTTGATTTGCCTGCAGCCGAACCCGGCAAGGTCAAGCAGCAGATCGAAGACGTCATCGGCCTCGATGCCTCGAATGCAATCGAGATCTCCGCCAAGACCGGAGTGAATGTACCCGAAGTCCTCGAGGCGATTGTCACCCGGCTGCCGCCGCCGAAAGGCGACCGCGATGCGACGCTCAAGGCGCTGCTCGTCGACAGCTGGTACGACGTCTATCTCGGCGTGGTGGTCCTGGTGCGGATCGTCGACGGCGTGCTGCGAAAGGGCCAGCGCATCCGCATGATGGGCACAAATGCCGCCTACGACGTCGATCGCACCGGCGTATATACCCCGAAGCTCCAGCCGGTCGACGAATTGGGGCCCGGTGAAATCGGCATGCTCACCGCTTCAATCAAGGAAGTCGCCGATACGCGCGTTGGCGATACGATTACCGACGACCGTAACCCGGTGGAGAAACCTCTGCCTGGTTTCCGGCCTGCAATCCCGGTCGTCTTCTGCGGCCTGTTTCCGGTCGATGCCGCGCAGTTCGAAGACCTGCGCGCCGCCATGGGCAAGCTGCGCCTCAACGATGCAAGCTTCACATATGAAATGGAGACCTCTGCCGCGCTTGGTTTCGGATTCCGCTGCGGCTTTCTCGGCCTGCTCCACGTCGAGATCATCCAGGAACGATTGTCGCGCGAGTTCAATCTCGAATTAATCGCGACGGCTCCGTCGGTCATCTACAAAATCAGGTTGCGCAACGGGAAGGACCTGGAGATCCACAATCCGGTCGATATGCCCGATCCAAACCATATCGAGGAGATGCAGGAGCCCTGGATCGAGGCCACGATCCTGACGCCCGACGAATATCTCGGGTCCGTACTCAAGCTTTGCCAGGACCGGCGCGGCGAGCAGAAGGAGCTCACCTATGTCGGCAACCGGGCGATGGTGAAATACAACCTGCCGCTCAACGAAGTCGTGTTCGATTTCTATGACCGTCTCAAATCCGTCTCGCGTGGCTACGCATCGTTCGACTATCACCTGACCGACTACAGACCGGCGGATCTTGTGAAGTTGCAGATGCTGGTCAATGGCGAGCCCGTCGATGCGCTGGCCATGCTCGTTCATCGCACGCGCGCCGAGTCGCGCGGCCGTGCGATGGCCGAAAAGCTCAAGGAACTCATCCCTCCGCACATGTTTCAGGTGCCGATCCAGGCCGCAATCGGCGGCAAGGTTATCGCGCGCGAAACGGTGCGCGCCTTCCGCAAGGATGTCACTGCCAAATGCTACGGCGGCGACGCCACGCGCAAACGCAAGCTTCTCGAGAAGCAGAAAGAGGGCAAGAAGCGAATGCGACAGTATGGCAAGGTCGACATTCCGCAGGAGGCTTTCATCGCGGCGTTGAAGGTCGACGTGTAGCGCCGCGGCGCACAAGCCGAATAGTCGCTCGCCGGAACTTTCAGGAACCCGAACTCGCGCACAAGCGTTCGAGTCAAGGCGAATGAATCTTCAAAGGAGCGAATGCCATGCCGCGCGGCAGCAAAGCGAAATACACCAGCAAACAAAAACGCAGGGCGCGCCATATCGAGCGAGGCTACGAGCGGCGAGGCGTGCCACGCCGCGAGTCGGCGCGGCGCGCCTGGGCGACCGTCAATCGCGAAAGCCACGGCGGCAAGAAAAGCGGTTCCGGCCGTGGCAAAAAAGTAAGTCACGGGTCCTCACGCAAAGGCGGACGCCTTGGCGGGCGGGCGTCGGCGCGCCGTTCCGCTGCCGCACGATCGCGTTCCGCGCGAAAGGCTGCCCGGACGCGCCGGCGGCGCGGCCACTAGTTCCACAACCGATTTACCACCGGCGGGCTTTAAGGCCCCGATTTTCACCGAGATTTGTCCTGCATCATGCGGGTTTGCGGGCACAGAATGCGCTGTCGTCGTGATTTCACCTGACAGGCCGCGGCGAAATCGCTAAATCAGTAGCGTCATGCGCATGCGAACCGCAGTCCTGATGCTGATGTCCGTTGGCTGTATTGTCGCCGCGCGGGGTGGGGCCGCACAGACGCGGGCGAACGCCGCTTTGCCGCCGCCCAAACCGCAGGTACAGCAAACCAAGGAACAGGCCAAAGAGTCCGCAACGGAACAGGCGAAGGAAAAAACCGTCGCCGCAAAGCTGCTTTTTGGCGCCAAGCTGCTGCCGTCAGCCGGTAAATCCATGGCGATCGGATATTATCCGCACGGTTGTCTTTCCGGCGGAGTTGAACTGCCCGTGACCGGCCCGACCTGGCAAGTCATGCGCCCGTCGCGCAACCGGAATTGGGGACATCCCAGCCTCGTGCGCTTCCTCGAGAAGTTCGCTCCGCTCGCCGCCAAGGCGACCGGCTGGAAAGGCATCCTGATTGGTGACATGGCGCAACCGCGCGGCGGGCCGGCCGTATCGGATCACATGAGTCACCAGACCGGACTGGATGTCGATATCTGGTTCAAGCCGATGCCGGATCATGTCCTGAGCAAGGAAGAGCGCGATTCGATTCCGGCGCCGAGCCTCGTGGCCAGCGACTGGAAACATCTCGATCCGGCGACCTGGACACCGCAGCACATCGCATTCATCAAGACTGCCGCGGAGCAGCCGGAAGTCGAACGGGTGCTCGTCAATGCCGTCATCAAGAAAGAGCTTTGCCGGATTGAAAGCAAAGAGCCTCACGCCTGGATGTCGAAGGTACGGCCCTGGTACGGTCATCAGGACCACATTCATGTGCGCCTTCGCTGTCCGGCGGGTTCACCACAATGCCGGGTGCAGCCGGCGGTGCCCGCGGGCGACGGCTGCAGTGACAAGGACCTTGCCTTCTGGTTCACCAACAAGGCCCTGGCGCCGCAGATCTCGCCGTCACACAAGCCCGGCAAGCCTGTTATGCTCGCGGATCTTCCGGCGGCCTGCAAAAACGTTCTCGAGGCGCCTGACAAGAAAACCAGCGTCGCCACCGAGAACCGCTGAAATCTCCTTCAGCGGCTGAGCCGTTCAGGACGATTGCCGATGCGGGAAGACCCGACACAAGCAGGTTCTCGGCAAGAAACGCTGGAAATGCTTTCCGCCCTCGAGCGCAAGGTGCTTTGGCTCGCGAGCTGGATGATCCACAACGCCAATCATCTGCGCGAAAACACCGATGGCTTGAAGGTCGGCGGCCACCAGGCGTCGAGTGCGTCGCTCGCCACCATCATGACCGCACTCTATTTCGATGTCTTGCGCCCGCAGGACCGCGTTGCGGTCAAGCCGCATGCAAGTCCGATCTTTCATGCCATCCAGTATTTGCTCGGCAAGCAGGCGCGCGAGCGCCTCGAAAGCTTCCGCGGCTACAAGGGCGCGCAGAGCTACCCTTCACGCACCAAGGATGCCGACGATGTCGACTTTTCGACCGGGTCGGTCGGGCTCGGCGTCGCTCAGACGCTGTTCTCGTCCCTGACGCAGGACTACGTGAAAGCGCATGGCTGGGCGAAGGACCGGCCCGACGGCCGCATGGTCGCGCTGGTCGGCGATGCCGAACTCGACGAAGGCAACATCTTCGAGGCGCTCCTCGAAGGCTGGAAGCAGGGCCTGCGCAATTGCTGGTGGGTCGTGGACTACAACCGCCAGAGCCTCGACGCGGTCGTGCGCGAAGGATTGTGGGAGCGCTACGAACAGCTGTTCAAGAATTTCGGCTGGGACGTCGCAATCGTGAAATATGGCTCGCTCCAGCAGGCGGCCTTCAAGGAACCGGGCGGGGAGACGCTGCGCCGCTGGATCGACAACTGTCCGAACCAGCTCTATTCGGCGCTTGTATTCGCGGGCGGAGCGGCCTGGCGCAAGCGCCTCAACGACGACATCGGCGATCAGGGCGATATTAGTCACCTAATCGAAAAGCGTAGTGACGCCGAGCTCGCAGCGCTGATGAACAATCTCGGCGGGCATGATCTGCCGTCGGTCCTCGACGCATTTCACAATGTCGATCCCGAGAAGCCGACCTGCTTCATCTGTTATACGGTCAAGGGTTTCGGCCTTCCTTTTGCCGGCCACAAGGACAATCACGCCGGCCTGATGACTCCGCAACAGATGGAGACTTTCCGCCATTCCATGGACGTGCGGACCGGGCACGAGTGGGACAAATTCGAAGGGCTGAATCCAACGGCAGGGAAATTGCAATCATTTCTTGACCGCGTTCCGATTGCTTCCGGCGGACCGCGGCGGCTTGCTGCGCCGATTCTGGACGTTCCACCGCACCTCGCCGTTACGATTCAGCCCACCATGTCGACGCAAACCGGTTTTGGCGCGATTCTGAACGAGATCGGCCGCGCTGACGACAACTTTACGCATCGCATCGTCACAACTTCGCCCGACGTAACCGTTTCGACGAATCTCGGGCCGTGGGTAAACCGGCGCGGTCTGTTCGCGCGGAAAGCCATGGCCGACACTTTCAGGCGCGAGCGCATCCCGTCGACTTTCAACTGGGAGTTCTCACCGCAAGGCCAGCATATCGAACTTGGCATTGCCGAAATGAACCTGTTCATCCTGCTATCGGCGCTTGGCCTGTCGCATTCGATCAATGGCGAACGACTCTTGCCGATCGGGACCCTTTACGACCCGTTCATCGCGCGCGGTCTCGATGCGCTCAATTACGCCTGCTACCAGGATGCGCGCTTCATCGTGGTGGCGACGCCGTCAGGTATTACCCTCGCGGGCGAAGGCGGTGCGCATCAATCAATCGCCGAGCCGTTGATCGGGATGGCGCAGGACGGCCTCGCCAGCTTCGAGCCGGCTTATGTCGATGAGCTCGCGGCTATCATGCGTTGGGCCTTCGCCTATATCCAAAAAGACGGAGACGCGGCGCCGTCCGAGCGCAACTGGCTGCGCGACGAAACCGGGGGCTCGGTCTATTTGCGGCTATCAACGCGGCCGATCGAACAGATCGGCCGTCAGATGACACCTGAATTGCAGCAGCAAATCGTGGATGGCGCCTACTGGCACCGTAAGCCGGGACCGAACTGTCAGGTTGTTGTCGCCTATACCGGCGCCGTCGCCCCTGAAGCGATTGAAGCCGTCGGCTTAATGGCAGAAGATCGACGTGATGTCGGCCTTCTGGCGGTGACCTCGGCCGACCGTCTCAACGCCGGATGGACCGCAGCACAGCGCGCTCGCGAACGCGGATTGGTGCATGCGCGTTCGCATATCGAACGCCTGCTCGCCGATGTTCCCGCCCATTGCGGAATTGTCACGGTGCTTGACGGCCATCCCGCAACGCTGGCTTGGCTCGGTGCCGTTGCCGGACATCGCGTACGCCCGCTCGGTGTCGAGCATTTCGGCCAGACCGGCTCGCTTGCAGAGCTTTACCGGCACTATGGCATCGACGCCAATGCCATCATCGCAGCGGCCCAAGCCATCGCACCCGGACGGCCGATCCGGCATCTCAAGGCGCTGCCGTAAACGCCGTTACATCATCATGCCGACGCCGAACAAGGCCGCCGGAATAGCGAAGATGATGATCCAGACAATGATGACGACGACAATCACGGCGATGGTGTAAACCAACGCGCGGTCCGGTGTCGGCCGCATCAGCGCGACAAGACCGGTGTGCAGCAGATAGAGACTGTACAGCCCGAGGATCGAAAGGAATCCGAGGAAGGGAATGAGGTTGAAGATGCCTGTCAGCCAGGCGGCCGTTGGTGCATAAGCAGAGACTTTCATCGCGTTATCAAGGTTCTTCTGCGCACCAAATGTGCCCGCCAGGAAATCGATGACATAGGCGACCACGAATACGCCCACCAATGTCAGGATGTAGATGACGATGGCGCGGAGAAGCCCCCCGACAATGCCTACATGATATGGTCCGAAGCCGATAAGCGACATACCGATGAAGGCGCAGACCGGCGGAATCGCGGCGACAATCGCGACATAGTTCGAAAACAAATAGCCAGCGTTCCCGGGTTCACGCTCGATCACAGGCCATTCTGATTTCGGCTGCAGGATAATATTTTTAACTCGCTCTACGAGATTCATGTCACCCCTCCATTGCTCCCGGTTTCGCCTATGCCGGCCGCCTGTCTTCCAAAATCATTGCCGCGCCTTTTTCAGCAATCATGATCGTCGGAGAATTCGTATTGCCCGATGTGATGGACGGCATGATGGATGCATCGACCACGCGCAACGACTCAACGCCTGTCACCCGCAAGCGGGAGTCAACCACAGCCCGGGGATCGTCGTCCCTGCCCATGCGGGCGGTACCCACAGGATGGAAGATCGTCGTGCCGATCTCGCCTGCCGCCTTTATCAAGCCGGCTTCGTCGCTATCCCGGGCCGAAGAGCCCGGTAAAAACTCTTCGGGCGAATACCTCCGGAGCGCCGGCTGGCCCACAATTTTGCGCGTCACCCGAATAGAATCCGCGGCCACACGCTGATCCTCGGGCGTGGCCAGATAGTTAGGACTGATGGCGGGTGCCTGTACCGGGTCCCTTGATTTCAGGGTCAACACGCCGCGGCTAGTCGGCCGGATATTGGTGACACTCGCCGTGAACGCCGGAAACGGGTGCAACGGCTCGCCGAACTTGTCGAGCGAAAGCGGCTGCACATGGTACTGGATATTGGCCGTACTTTGTGTCGGATCGGATTTCGTGAACGCGCCCAGCTGCGATGGAGCCATGGTCAGCGGCCCTCGTCGTCGCAAGACGTAATCGATTCCCATTCCGAGCCGATTGAACATGGAGGCATAGGTTTCGTTCAGTGTTTTGACTCCTGAGACCCTGAAGATCATGCGCAGTTGCAGATGGTCGTGCAGGTTGGCGCCGACTCCAGGTTTGTCGATCACCACCGGGATACCGAATTGAGCGAGCTGCATTCCGGGACCTATTCCCGAAAGCATCAAGATGTGCGGTGAACCAATCGCACCGGCGGCGAGGATCACCTCGCCGCGGCAACGCGCATGGCGCTGGTTGCCGTTTTGCCGCCAACGCACCCCCGTAGCACGTTTGCCGATCAGTTCAATTGCCTCGACCAAACAGCCGGTCTCGAGACGCAGGTTCTGTCGATTCAGCACCGGTTTCAGAAAGCCGCGTGCCGCCGACCAGCGTCGGCCCCGTTTCTGGTTGACGTGGAAATAGCAGATGCCCTCATTGTCGCCGGTGTTGAAGTCTTTGATGGTCGGAATGCCGTATTGGTTCGCCGCCTTCATGAAGGCGTCGAGAATTTCCCAGTTCAGGCGCGGGTATTCAACACGCCACTCTCCTCCGGTCGCATGCTGGTCGCTCCCGAGAAAATGATCGACATGCTTGCGAAAGTAGGGCCGGACATCATCCCACGACCATCCCGGCAGCCCAAGCTGACGCCAATGATCATAATCGCCGGATTGCCCGAGCATGTAGATCATTCCGTTGATCGCGGAGGAACCACCGACCACCTTACCACGCGGATAGTTCAAGGCTCGTCCATTGAGACCGGGCTCCGGCTCGGTCCTCAGCAGCCAATCCGCGCGCGGATTGCCGATCGCAAACAGATAGCCAACCGGAATGTGAAACCAGATCCAGTTGTCGCGGCCGCCTGCCTCAAGCAGCAGCACGCGATTTCCCGGATCGGCCGATAGCCGGTTGGCAAGCACGCAGCCCGCCGACCCGGCGCCAACGATGATGTAGTCAAACTCGCTTTCCATGAATGTAACGTCCGAACCCAGGTTTTGCCGTCCCGCCCAGACTTTACCGCGGTCGGCAGGACTTGCTAGGCTGTCGGCATTGGCGGCGCACTGTGCGTGCCTCGCGCTACTCGGAACGACGGTTCCGAAGCCAGAACAGTAATCTTTTTCAGCGAAACGGCGCAGCCATGCGCCGCAGGAGAACCGCCATGCCCGCGCGCATATTCACTATCGTTGCCTTTATGGTTGTACTCCTCGGTGCGCCGCAATCCACGATCGCACAGGAGCAGATCACGATCTATGCCGCTGCCTCGCTGAAGAACGCGCTTGACGACACCAATGCCGCTTTCACCAGGGCGACCGGAGTCACGGTTGTCGCCAGCTACGAAGCGAGCTCGGCACTGGCAAAACAGATCGAGCAAGGCGCTCCTGCCGACGTCTTCATTTCGGCCGACTTGCGCTGGATGGACTACGTTGCCGAGCGCAAGCTCATCAAACCGGACACGCGCGTCAATCTCCTCGGCAACAAGCTGGTCTTAATCGCACCTGCGAACTCCAAGCTTGACCACGTCACGATTGCGCAAGGCTTCGACCTCGCCAAACTCGCCGGCGACGGACGCATTGCAGTCGCCGACGTGAAGGCCGTTCCTGCCGGACTTTATGCCAAGGCGGCACTGGAAAAGCTGGGAGCCTGGACAGCCGCCGAGCCCAAGCTCGCGCAAGCGGAAAATGTGAGGGCAACGCTTGCATTTGTTGCACGTGGCGAAGTGCCGGTCGGACTCGTCTATGAGACCGACGCCAAGGTTGAGCCCAAGGTGAAAATCGTCGGTACTTTTCCCGATGGCTCCTATCCGCCGGTGACATATCCCGTCGCAGCAACCGCCATCAGCAAAAAGCCGAATTTAGATCGCTACCTGAGCTTCCTGCGATCAAGTGCTGCCAAGGCCATTTTCGAAAAATACGGATTCTCTTTTCTGGCCAAGCCGGTTTCGTAACCGAAACTGACGCGCGTGTTGGCGCTCTCTCCTCAAGACTGGACCGCGGTTGCGCTGTCGCTGCGCGTTGCGGCAGTGTCGACCGTTGTCGCGCTGCCATTCGGAATTGCCATCGCGACCCTGCTCGCGCGCAAGGAGTTCTGGGGTAAGGCGCTTCTTGACGGCATCGTCCTGTTGCCGCTCGTGCTGCCTCCGGTAGTAACAGGCTATCTTCTGCTCATAAGTTTCGGACGCCGGGCGCCGGTCGGCGCTTTCCTCGACGATCATTTCGGGATCGTATTTTCGTTCCGATGGACCGGCGCCGCGCTCGCCTGCGGCATCATGGCGTTTCCACTCATGGTGCGGGCGATCCGGCTGTCGATCGAAGCCGTTGACCGGCGCCTCGAAGACGCGGCGTCGACGCTCGGCGCAAGCGGCTTCTGGTGCTTCCTGACCGTGACTTTGCCGCTCGCACTTCCCGGTGTCATTGCGGGCGCGATCCTTGCGTTCGCCCGCGCCCTCGGCGAGTTCGGTGCAACCATCACATTTGTTTCAAACATTCCGGGCGAGACGCAGACAATTTCGGCGGCAATCTACACGCTCATGCAGGTGCCGAATGGCGATACTGACGCCCTGAAATTGGTTGCGATTGCAGTTGCCATTTCACTTGCCGCGCTGATGGCATCCGAACTCCTGGCACGGCGCGCAACCGCGCGCCTGCACGGCAGGTAATCATGCTCGATGTGTCAGTCGAAAAACGGCTTGGTGAGTTCACGATCAGCGCCTCATTTTCTGGCGCGAGTGGAGTGACCGCACTCTTTGGCGCTTCCGGTGCCGGCAAAACGAGTATCGTCAGCATGATCGCCGGCCTGCTTCGGCCGGATCGCGGACGCATCGCTCTCAATGGCGGCGTACTTTTCGACGCCAGCAGCGGCACTCACATTCCCGCATGGCGACGTCGAATCGGCTATGTTTTCCAGGACGGACGGCTTTTTCCGCACCTTTCGGTCAGACGCAACCTCGACTACGGCCGCTGGATCAGCGGTCTCGACGTCGATGCGCGCCAGTCAAGCCGGGTCATCAGCTTGCTCGACATCGGCCATTTGCTGGATCGAAGACCGGGAGCGCTTTCCGGCGGCGAGCGGCAGCGGGTGGCGTTCGGACGCGCGCTGCTCATGCGCCCTCGGTTGCTTCTGCTCGATGAGCCCCTCGCCTCGCTCGATGCCGCACGCAAGCGCGAAATTCTTCCATATCTCGAGCGCCTCCGTGACGAAGCGTTGATACCAATGATTTATGTAAGTCACAGCGCGGCCGAGGTCCGGCGCATCGCTAATCGCGTTGTTTTACTGCAGGAAGGGAAGGTCAGGGCCGAGGGCGGGCTTGATCTCCTCGACGAGGTGCAAGCCGATATGCTTGCCTAAGGGATGTTTCCGCCCGAACGAATCGTCTGCCTGACTGAAGAAACCGTGGAGACGCTCTATCTCCTCGGCGAAGACCATCGCATTGTCGGCGTGTCGGGCTACGCGGTGCGACCGCCGCAAGTCCGGCGCGAAAAGCCGCGCGTTTCCGCCTTTATATCGGCAGATGTGCCGAAAATTCTGGCACTCAATCCCGACCTCGTCCTCACCTTCTCTGATCTGCAGGCAGACATTGCCGCCGAGCTCATACGCAAGAACGTCCCGGTGCACGCTTTCAATCAACGCAGCGTTGCCGGCATCCTTGATATGGTCCGCACGCTCGGCGCTCTGGTTGGAGCCTCCGAAATGGCGCACACCCTCGCCCAATCACTCGCCGCGCGCGTTAATTCTGTGCGCGAACGCAGTCTGCGCATGAGCGCAAGGCCGCGGGTCTATTTCGAGGAGTGGGATGATCCGATGATCTCCGGCATCGCGTGGGTTTCAGAACTGATCGAAACCGCCGGCGGCATTGACACATTTCGCCGGCTCGCGACGCAGAAAAATGCCAAGGATCGTATAGTGTCCAATGCCGACGTGATCGAGGCCAGACCGGACATCATCGTCGGCTCATGGTGCGGCAAAAAATTCGTTCCGGCCAAAGTCGCGGCCCGCCCGGGTTTTGCCGGAATTCCTGCGGTGGCGACGGGCTGGCTGCGCGAAATAAAATCTACCGTCATACTCCAGCCCGGGCCCGCTGCGCTGACCGAAGGACTCGATCAACTGGCGACAATCGTTGCCGATTGGGTTGAAAAACGCCCAGCTTGAGTCCATGAATGCGTCTCATTCGGTATATAAGGACAACCGCCTCGCGGCGTGCTAGTGTACACAAGGATAATCGCAATGCAGTTGAACAAGACGCGCGCCGACCTGTGGATTGATTTGCTGCTGGCCCTTTTTCTGGTCGGCTTCGATGTGGCAGCGCGGCTGTTACCACATGCTCCTGGCGTCTGGCCGTTTGCTGCCAGCGCATTGTTCGCAGGACGTGTCATGCGCGTCCCGGCGATTGCTGTCATTGTGCCGATTGCAGCGGTGTTGTTGAGCAATGTTGCGCTCGCTGGCGACGATTGGCGAGTAACCCTGGTCGTCTGCGCCGCGGTCACCATGCCGGCCTTTGCGGGCATGGCCATCCGCCGATGGCGTGGCGCCATTCCGGTGATTGTCGCGATGGTGTCGTGCTCGCTGCTCTTCTTCATAATGACAAATTTCGCGGTGTGGGCTGTGAGCGGCATGTATCCGCGGACGTTGCAGGGGCTCATCCAGTGCTACGTTGCCGCGCTCCCCTTCCTCGACAAGACCGTACTCGGCGATCTGTTCTGGACCGCCGTTCTGTTCGGGGGCGCGTGGCTTTTCCAGCGCAGCCCGGCATTCGCGCGCCGCGCCATCTAGCGAAAGTAGCCCGCAATTCTTTTCCAGAGTACTTCGGCCCGGCTCGCCAGGTCGGGCGATGACTCTGGCTCCGCCAGCCGGAGCCCGATCGTGGTTACGCGACCTTGCTCCACCCGGTGCGCAAGCAGCGCAATCGGCCCCAGTTCGACAATGTCTCCGGTCTTGATGCGTCGGCGAAGCTGTTCGTTGAAGTAAACGGCGAGAGTGACATCGGCGTGATCGGCGGCCACCTGCAGGCCGTATATGTCCGCAAGAGCGCCCAAGGTGGCAGTCCCTGGAACAAAAAAGTCGCCCAGAAGCCTTGGATCTGGCTTGGCCGGCGGCGGCAGCTTCACGAAAAAACGGTCGAGAGCCTGCGCCTTTTCTGGCGGCGCCAGCAGGTAGACATAGTCTCCTTCTCTTACCGGATGCGCTTCGGCGGGCGTGAGAATTTCTTCTTTCCTGATGACAAGCGTCGGCCGCGCCCAGTTCGGGATCAGCCCGCGCCGCAGATACGGACTGTTGGCGGGAACCGGATAGCCAACGATTTCGCGCGCCAGCTGTCCCGGGAGATCGAGTTCGACGCGGCGCGGCAGAGGGTCGGACCGCGTGAAAGACATATCCAGCTTGCGTGCGGCCGGCGCCACCGTCCAGCCTTGCACCAGAAGTGACGACAGCACCACGACAAAGGCAACATCGAAGAAAAGACTCGCACCCGGCAGTCCGACCAGCAGCGGGATTGACGCAAGGAAAATTCCCACGGCACCGCGCAAGCCGACCCAGGAAATGAATACCATTTCGCGCAGCTGAAACCTGAAGGGCGCCAGACACAAGAATACCGCCGCAGGTCGGGCCACGAGCATCAGCGCCAGCGCAACCGCGACCGAGCCGTCGAGACTGTCAGCGAGCCGATGCGGCCAGGCCAGCAGGCCCAACAGAACGAACATCACGATCTGCGCGAGCCATGTGATCGCGTCGAGAAAGACAACAACGGAATTATGCGCGCGGATCTGCTTGTTGCCGACAACAAGGCCGGCAAGATAAACGGCAAGAAAACCGGATGTGTGCGCCGCATTTGCAAAGGCGAACACGACCAGTGCGCTCACCGCAACGAATGGTGCATGAAGTCCCTGCGGGAGAGTCAACCGGTTAAGCACCAGCGCGATAATCTGGCCGCCGGCAAAACCGATAAGGCAGCCGAGGATGGCATCGCGGAGAAACGTCAAAGCGGCATGCGACCAACTCTGGTTGCCGACTATCAATATCTCGATCAGCAGCAAGGCGAGAAATATCGCGAATGGATCATTCGTGCCTGATTCCACTTCCAGCACCGCGCGCACGCGCGGGCGCAGCCTCAGTCCGCGGGCATTAATGAGGAAGAACACCGCGGCGGCGTCGGTCGAAGCGACGACGGCGCCAATCAACAGTGCTTCTATCCAGCCCAGCCCAAGCACGAGCCTGGCGACCGGCGCGGTAATGAGCGCGGTGATGAGCACGCCGATCGTCGCCAGCGTTACCGCCGGACCGAGTACGTTGCGGAAGCTTGCAAAGCGGGTGCGCAGACCGCCATCGAACAGGATCAACGCCAGTGCGATCGAGCCGACGGTATAAGCGATACCGACATCGTCGAACTTGATTCCACCCGGACCGCCCTCGCCGGCAAGCATGCCGACCAGAAGGAACACCAGTAGCAATGGCGCACCAAAGCGCAAGGCGATCAGGCTCGACAGGATGCCGGCAAGAACCAGCAAGCTGCCAAGCAATATCGCGAAACTGACTGCGTCGAGCGATGCCATCCGGCGAATCTCCGCCCCTATAGGACGGTCTCGCGGGCTTTGGGGCAACGGGAAAAGGCGACGTGGAGCTACGGCCGAAAACGCCCCGGCCTACACCGACCTGGTCGAAGGCCTTTAAAATGCGACCTTGTCACCGCCCTTGAGCGAAAGAATTTCCCGCGCTTCATCTGGCGATGCTATTTCCACCCCAAGCCCTTCCAGAATTTTGCGTACCTGCGTGACCTGCTGGGCGTTTGATTCCGCTAGCTTGCCAGCACCGATCCAGAGAGAATCTTCCATGCCGACCCGCACGTTCCCGCCCATGGCGGCGGCGATGGCGGCGACGCGCATCTGGTTCTGTCCCGCGCCCAGAACAGACCAGTGATAATTGTCCCCCAACAACCGGTCCGCAGTTCGTTTCATCATGATCACATCTTCAGGATGCGGTCCGATGCCCCCCAGAATTCCGAATACCGACTGGACGAACAGCGGCGGCTTGACGACACCCCGATCGAGGAAATGCCGTAGCGTATAAAGATGGCCGATGTCGTAGCACTCGATTTCAAAGCGCGTGCCGTTTCCCGAGCAGGTCGTGAGGATGTATTCAATATCGGCAAATGTGTTCTTGAACATGCCGCCGCGCGAGCGTTCGAGATATGGCTCTTCCCAATCGTATTTGAATTTGCCCTTGTAGCGCGGGACCATTGGATAAAGGCCGAAATTCATCGTGCCCATGTTGAGCGACGCGACCTCGGGCTTGAAAGTCGCTGCCGGGCGGACGCGCTCTTCCGCGGTCATTGTCGGAGCACCGCCCGTCGTGATGTTCACAACGACATTGGATCGCTGCTTGATGACCTTCAAAAAGGGCGCGAACGCCTCCGGGGTTTGATCGGGGCGTCCGTCCTGCGGATTGCGCGCATGAAGATGGACGATGGCAGCGCCCGCTTCCGCCGCGCCAATGGCGGCATCGGCGATTTCCTGGGCGGTCACCGGTAAATGCGGCGACATCGACGGCGTATGAATCGATCCGGTAACGGCGCAGGTAATGATGACTTTACGCGACTTCGCCATGAGCTTTCCATCCCGATGAAGTGACAGTTTTCGACTAACAAATGGACTTCTGCGCCGATCCTAGAGTATCAGCCGTACAAAAGTCACCTGCACGGGGCGCATAACCGTCGTGTACGCCAAAGCTTCAGCGGCAAAATCGTCGGGCGTCCTCATCGGCGCGCTCTGCGGCACGACTGCGTCGATCGGATGGGCCGCAGGTTTTGTCGCAGCAAAGCATGGAGTTGAGGCGGGGTTCTCTCCGGCCGACCTTGCCTTCCACCGCTTCTTCTGGAGCGGGCTCTTGCTGGTCCCACTCGTATTGCGCGGAGGGATTACCGATCTCGGCGGAATCGGCTGGGTCCGCGGCTTTATCATGACCGTGCTGTCCGGCCCGCCGCAGGCGATGATCGCCTACACGGGCTTCATCCTCGTCCCGCTCGGCCACGGCACCACGATTCAGCCGGCCTGTGCAGCGCTGTTCGGACTTGTTCTCGCGTCATTGGTCCTCCACGAAAAGCCGACCATCCAGCGGATATTCGGAGGCGCAACGATCATCGCCGGGCTCATGGTTTTTGGCGCGGAGTCGCTGACGACAATCGGCAGCCATGGCGTCGGAGGAGACCTGCTGTTCGCGACCGCCGGACTTTTCTGGGCGATATTCGGCACCCTGCTTCGCCTCTGGCATGTGTCAGGACTGCGCGCCGTGGCGGTCGTTGGCGCAATCTCAATTCTCATATTTGCGCCGCTTCACGCTGTATTCGTGGGTTACGGAGGCATTCTACGAATGGGGCTTGCCGAGAATCTTATCCAGATCGTCGTGCAGGGCCTGATTGCCGGCGTGCTGCCGATCTATCTGTTTGCGCGTGCGGTGATATTGCTTGGCGCCGGACGCGCGGCAACTTTTCCGGCTCTCGTGCCCGGATTTTCGCTCATTATCGGATATGGTGCGCTGGGAGCTGTGCCGAGCCTGGCGCAACTGGCCGGCCTCGTCATCGTCGTGGTCGGCTTCCGCTTCGCACTACGCTAGCTTATTCGGGCCCGGCGTATTTTCCTGCCGTTTCCGGGAACATGTTCTTGATGATTTTGAATTTCGAGATGTCGACGGTCGCGTCCATATGCAGAAACACGACAGCATCGCGCAGCACCTTCTCGATGCCGAAGTCGAGCATGACGCCATTGCCGCCGTGAAGTTCGACGGCGTGCTGCGCCACTTTCATAATTTCTTCTGAAGCGAACATCTTGGCCATGTTGACGAGGATCTCGGCGCCGGGAGCGTTTTCGTCGACCGCTTGCGAAGCGCGGTCGAGCAACGCACGCACTGCTTCAATGCGCGTCGCCATATCGGCAAGCCGCAGCGCGACCGCCTGATGCTTGATAAGGATGCGGCCGCCTTGCACGTAGTTTTGCACATAGTCTGCCGTAGCCTCAAAGGCGCGCACACCGACGCCAAGATTTTTCGCGGCCTGAATGATCTTGCCGGGCCGGAAATAGACGCCAGCCGAGCCCATAGCATTGTCCTGCACCAGGAGATGATCGTCGGGAACGAACATATCCTCGAACACCATCTCGCCGTTGTTCATGAAGCGGCAACCGAGCGTTTCGTTGCAGCGGGCAACCGAGAAACCTTTCGTCTCCCGCGGCACGAGAAATGATGAAGTCCCCTGCAGCATGCCGACCTTGGGATTCGTGTTGGCATAGACGACATAAAGGCTTGCGTCGTAGCCGTTGGAAATGAACTGCTTGCGCCCATTGATGACCCAGCCGCCATTAGCTTTCACGGCCCTCGTGTGCATGGCGGCTTCCGGCACGTTGTAAGGCAGCCAGCGATCCGAGGCTCCGCGCGGTTCGGTGAGGCAATGCGCCATCAAGAACTGCGGCTCCGTCACTAGGCGCCTGAGCCACTTTTCCTGCAAATGCCGGGGCGCAAATTGGCGCAGCAGGACGGAAACCTTCCAGTTCTGCACCATTTTGTCGGCAAGGCCGGAATCGCCGCGCGCGAGCTCTTCCGCGACAATCGCAAAAGTCTTGACCTCAGTGCCTTTCTCGAGATCCACGCCGCCGAACTCCTCGGGTACGCCGAGTGTGCGGATGCCGATCTTTTCCGCTTCTTCGAGAATTGACGCCGGCAGTCTTTCTTCAGGCACCATCGACCATTCTTTTTGCCAGTTCTGCTTGATGTAAGGCAGAACGACATCGTCAACGAAGTCGCGGCAGCTCTGCCGCATCATCCGTTGCTCTTCGGACAAACCCCGGTCCGCGGCAGTACGATCAAGCATGGAATCCTTCCTCGCGTCGAAGCCCGAAAGCTATGCGGCTTTTCTGTTTGCCAGGAATTCGCGCATTCGCTCGAGCGCCTTCAGGATATTTTCCGTCGAATTGGCGTAGCTCACTCGGATATAGCCTTCGCCGAGAACGCCGAAGTCCGGCCCGCCAATGACCGCGACGCCAGCATCCTCCAGCAGCGCCGACGCGAGCGCTTTTGCCTTCCAGCCGGTCCGCTTGACGTTCGGAAATGCGTAGAACGCCCCCTTCGGCGTGGCGCAGGAGACGCCCGGTAATTTGTTAAGGCCCTCAACCACGACTTTCCGTCGCTTGTCGAACTCGGCGACCATTTTGGTCACTTCGTCCTGCGGACCCTTCAAAGCTGCAAGACCCGCATACTGCGCGGAGGCGTTGACGCAGGAGTGCAGGTTGACCGCAAGCTTGCGCGCGTAATCGTAGAGCTTTCCCGGCCACACCGCATAGCCAAGCCGCCAGCCGGTCATCGCATAAGTTTTCGACCAGCCGTTGAGCAGGATCAGCCGATCCCGAATCGATGGATACGACAGCAGGCACACATGCGTTTCGCCGTCATAGACCATATGGTCGTAAATTTCGTCCGACATGATCGCCACGTCCGGCCATTTCCCAAGACCGGTAATCAGCTTGTCGATTTCCGCCTTGGGCGTAACACCGCCCGTCGGATTGGCGGGGGAATTGACAATCAGCAATCGAGTCCTCGGCGTAATGAGCCTGAGCGTCTCTTCTGCGGAGAACGCAAAGCCGTTTTCCTCGCGGATCGGCACCGGGATCGGCTTCGCGCCGGTAAATTCGATCATTGAACGATAAATCGGAAATCCGGGGTCCGGATACATGATCTCGACACCCGGCTCACCGAACATGAGAATGGACATGAACATGGTCGGCTTGCCGCCGGGCATGATCATAATGCTGTCGGGCGAGACCTCGACCTTGAAACGTTTGGCGAGATCGGCGGCCACGGCCTCCCGCAATGGTGGAATGCCGTTCGCCGGTGTGTAGCCGTGGTGCCCGTCGCGCAGCGCCTTAATAGCCGCCTCAACGATGAAGTCAGGCGTGCGAAAATCGGGTTGGCCGATGCCGAGGTTGATGATGTCGCGCCCCTGCACCGCCAGCGCATTGGCGCGGGCAAGCACCGCAAATGCATTTTCCTCGCCGATACGGTCAAAAGCCGCGATGGTTCGAAGCATAATTGCAGACCTCCCGCGGATGCCGCGCGGCGCGGCCGCGGGCATCTTCTCAACGAGGCCGCAGTTCAGCCGATCGGGCGCAAAAAATCAAACACGACAGACCCTTCGCCAGAAGCGCCATAGGTCATGGGTGTAGAGACGCCCGCCGATTTCGCGCGGCAGGGCAGCGGAACCCGGCGTTGCAATCACGGCACGATTGGAGGATTGTCCCCACCCGCTTTCGACAGGGTCCCGTCATGAGTACTGCTGAAAAACGCCGCGCATTCCACGCGTTGCATCAAGCCGGCTGCTTCGTCATTCCCAATCCGTGGAATATCGGCAGCGCACGCTACCTGCAGGGTCTCGGCTTCAAGGCGCTCGCGACCACGAGCGCGGGCTACGCCCACGCGCAGGGCTTTTCGGATGGCGACGTCACCCGCGACATGGTGCTCGCGCACTGCAGGGAGATTGCCGCCGCAACGGATGTTCCGCTAAACGCCGATTTCGAAAACGGTTATGCCGATGATCCCGACGAGGTTGCCGCAAATGTGCGGCTCTGTGTCGACACAGGGGTCGCCGGATTGTCGGTCGAGGACTACACCGGCAAGGATGACGACCCGCTCTATGCTTTCGATCTCGCGGTGCGGCGTGTGCGCGCGGCGCGCGAAGCGATCGACAGGAGCGACAGCGGTGTCTTGCTCACCGCACGCACCGAAGGTTTCATCAAAAACAAGCCCGATCTTGATGAAACAATCCGCAGACTGAAGGCCTTCGCCGATGCGGGCGCCGATTGTCTCTATTCGCCGGGCATCAAGACGCGCGAGCAGATCGCCGCAACGGTCAAGGCCGTAGCGCCAAAGCCCATCAACTTCCTCAACAGCTCCGCTTTCGGCTTCACCGTAAGCGATCTAGCCGGGTTGGGCGTGCGCCGGATCAGTGTCGGCGGTACGCTTTCACGTGTTGCCATGCATGCCTTCGTTCAATCCGCCCGGCAGGTTGCCGAGGAAGGCAAGTTCGACAGCTTCAAGGGCGTCATCACAAACGCTGAACTGAACAAATTCTTTCACGACGACATGGCGCGCCGGCGAACATCCTGACGGAATGGACTCAGCAACCGATTCATCACTACGCCTGACCCGGCAGCGGCCCTTCGTGCTGTTCTGGCTGGCGCGGCTTGCGTCGACCATGGGCTATCACATGCTGGCCCTGACGATCGGTTGGCAGGTCTATGAAATTACTAACAGCGCTTTCGACCTTGGTCTGGTCGGGCTTATTCAATTCGTTCCGGCGGTGGGGCTGACCCTGCTGATTGGTCACGCCGCAGATCGCTACGACCGGCGGTTGATCGTCCGGACCGCGCACGGTGTCTACGCCCTGGCTGCGCTCATGATCACGCTGGCACTGCTTGCCGGAGCGCTCAGCCGCGATCTTCTGTTTGCGGCGGTGTTCATTATCGGCTGCGCGCGGGCTTTCGAGATGCCGACAGCGCATGCACTTGCGCCGACGCTCGTTCCATCGGCTCTCGTTCCACGCGCGGTCGCGGCCTGGACCTCGGCCAATCAAACCGCGGTCATCTGCGGTCCGGCACTCGGGGGGCTGATCTATGCGATCAATCCGGTATTGATCGGCATATTTTGTCTCGCCTTCTTCGCCTCCTCGATAACGCTGGTAACACTGGTTCACAGCCGGAGACCGGCGGCACCGCGCGAGCCGCCGACCTTTGCCTCAGTGCTCGCCGGCCTCCACTACATCCATAGCCGTCACCGCTTGCTCGGCGTGATTACGCTTGACCTGTTCGTGGTCATTCTCGGCGGCGCTACCGCGCTGTTGCCCATCTATGCCAGAGACATTCTTGCAGTTGGACCGATCGGACTTGGGCTGCTGCGATCCGCCCCCGCCGTCGGCGCCTTGATCACATCGATCGTTCTCGCCCGGCATCCGGTCGAACGGCATATTGGCGCCAAAATGTTTGCGGTTGTCGGCATTTACGGTCTGGCGACGATCATCTTCGGCATTTCCAGCTACTTTCCACTGTCCTTGATTGTGCTCGCCATGCTCGGCGCATCGGACGCGGTCAGCATCGTGATTCGTTTTTCGCTGGTACAGATCGAAACGCCGGATGAAAAGCGCGGACGTGTGAGCGCAATCAACTACCTGTTCGTCGGGTCATCCAACACGCTGGGTGAGTTTGAATCCGGCGTTGTTGCCTCCTGGCTCGGCGCCGTTCCTTCCGTCGTCATTGGTGGAATCGGATCGCTGCTGGTCGCCGGCATATGGATGATGCTATTTCCCGATCTGCGCCGGATCGACCGCTTTGAACCGGCAGATCACGAGCAAAAGGGAACATAATGCACATTCTAGTCACCGGTGCCGCTGGCATGATCGGCCGTAAATTGACCGCGCGCCTTGTCAGGGACGGGATGCTCAACGGCAAGGCGATCGACCGCTTGACCCTTATAGACGTGGTCGCACCCGAAAAGCCGCGGGACAGTTCAGCTGCCGTCGAAACCACGACCGGCGATCTGTCGGCACCGGGCGCTGCGGCCAAGGCAGTCGCGGGCAGGCCGGATGTTGTCTTTCATCTCGCCGGCGTCGTCTCTGGAGAAGCGGAAACCGATTTCGACAAAGGCTATCGGGTCAACCTCGATGGAACGCGCGCATTGTTCGAGGCGGTTCGATCGGCCGGAATCAAGCCAAAAATTGTATTCACGTCATCGATCGCCGTGTTCGGCGCGCCGTTTCCACCGTCGATTCCCGACGAGTTTCATCTCACACCTCTGACCTCGTATGGAACGCAAAAGGCCATCTGCGAGCTCCTGCTTGCCGACTACACCCGGCGCAGCTTCTTCGATGGTATCGGCATAAGGCTGCCGACCATTTGCGTGCGTCCGGGCAAACCCAACAAGGCCGCATCGGGTTTCTTTTCCGGCATTATCCGGGAGCCGCTCGCAGGTCAGGAGGCACTCTTGCCCGTGTCAGTTAGCGTGCGTCACACCCACGCCAGCCCGCGGGCAGCAGTCGGCTTCCTCATTCACGCCGCCAGCCTGACGCGGGATCAGTTGGGACCGCAAGTCAATCTCGCCATGCCCGGCGTTTCGTGCACTGTGGGAGAACAGATCGAAGCGCTGCGCCGGGTTGCCGGCGACAAGGTGGCTGCGCGTATTCGCCGGTCGCCGGACGAGCTCGTTCAGCGGATTGTTTCCGGCTGGGCCGAGCGTCTTGACGCGACGCGCGCGCGCAATCTCGGCTTCAAGGCTGAGGCTACCTTCGACGATATCATCCGTGCCCACATCGAGGATGAACTGGGCGGCAAGATTGCCGCCTGATTGCTACGCAGCGTGCTTGCACTGTCCGCAGCAACCCTTACATTGACACCATGACTTACGTCGACGCCGCTGTCGCTCCCCTACGCAAAACCGGTCAGATCAAGATCCACGGTCCTGTCGCCTTTGACGCGATGCGCAAGGCCGGTCAGCTGGTTGCGCGTTGTCTCGATATGCTGACCGGGTACGTCAAGCCGGGTGTTGCGACGGAAAAAATCGACCAGCTCGTCTTTGAATTCGCCATTGATCATGGCGCGCTACCCGCGACCTTGATGTACCGCGGCTACAAGAAATCGACCTGCACGTCTCTCAATCACGTGGTATGTCACGGCATCCCCGGCGACAAGCCGCTGAAGGAGGGTGACATCGTGAATATCGATGTCACGCTGATCCTCGATGGCTGGCACGGAGATTCAAGCCGGATGTACACAATCGGCGAAATTCCGCGACGTGCCGAACGGCTGATTGAGGTGACGCACGAGGCAATGATGCGCGGCATCGCCGCCATCCGCCCCGGCGCAACGAGCGGCGACATCGGCCACGCGATTCAGAGTTATGTCGAAGCCCAGCACATGAGCGTGGTGCGCGACTTCTGCGGACACGGCCTCGGCCGGTTGTTTCACGACGAGCCGAACATCGTCCACGTCGGCCGCCCCGGCGAAGGCATTGTTCTCAAGCCCGGCATGTTCTTTACGGTCGAGCCGATGATCAACCTCGGCCGACCGCATGTGAAGGTGCTCTCTGACGGTTGGACGGCGGTGACACGCGATCGTTCCCTGTCGGCGCAGTTCGAACACACCGTCGGGGTCACAAAAGACGGCGTCGAAGTTTTCACATTCTCACCGGCAGGCTTGCATAAACCGCCCTACCAGCCCTGACCGACGTGCCTCGGACCTGAGCGCGCATATCTTGTCCTTTTCGTAAATACAATTATTACGTGTGTCCCAATTGGGATGCCGCAAATGGACAAGGAGCAAAGGAAAACCGCGGGCAAGGCCGGCTCCAGCGCCGGAAACCCCCACTATCTTGGCCATCGCCAACGGCTGCGCGAACGTTTTCGTATGGCTGGTCCCGAAACCATCACCGACTATGAACTCCTTGAACTCGTATTGTTCCGCGCCATCCCGCAACGCGACGTGAAACCGCTCGCCAAGGAGCTGATCGCCAAATTCGGATCATTTCCAGAGGTCGTTTCAGCGCCACCGCGCCGGCTCGCCGAGCACAAGGGCGTCGGAGAATCGGTCATTACCGAACTCAAGATCATCCACGCTGCTGCAAGCCGTCTCGCGCGCGGCGGACTGCGCAAACGTCCGGTCCTGTCGTCCTGGTCGAACGTGATCAGCTACTGCCGCACAACCATGGCTTTCGCAGACAAGGAACAGTTCCGTGTGCTGTTTCTCGACAAGCGCAATCAGCTGATTGTCGACGAGTTGCAGCAGGTCGGTACAGTTGATCATACGCCCGTCTATCCGCGCGAGGTCGTCAAGCGAGCATTGGAACTCTCGGCGACCGCCCTGGTCCTTGTGCACAATCACCCGTCCGGCGACCCCACACCATCGCATGCGGATATCCAGATGACGCAGACG
>DATEKG010000165.1:0-9243 GCA_035277565.1 Pseudolabrys sp. | reverse complement strand
GCAGCACGGCGGTCCGCAACTTTGCGGCCTCGATCGGATTTTGCCCGCCATGTTTTACAAGAGAGCCGCCCATGAAAACGGCCGGCGCCACGCGATAGATCAGTCCCAGCTCGCCGACAGTATCCGCAACATAGATGTCCGTGCTGCGCTTCGGCAGTTCGCCCTGCGAGCGCAATGCCGCGCTCAGTCCGGCCGCCGTCGTGGCACCGACAACAGCCGGCCCGCGCTCGGGATGGCGCGGTGCAATCAGCGTCAACAGCCCCGGAAATGTACTCCGCAGCCTCACATGGGCTGCGACCATTACCTCTTCCTCGCCGGCATGCGTGGACGCGGCCGCAATGACCGGGCGGTCCCCGACCGCGCTTCGCAGTGCGTCCAGCGCCGCCCGGTCCGCAGGCGGTGCGGGAACATCCAGCTTCAGATTGCCCGTCGTTGCGACCTGTGCAGCACCAAGCTCGCTGAAGCGTTTGGCATCGGCAGCGGTGCCGGAGAGGCACAAATCCAGCTGCAGAAGAAGATGCGCAATCGAACGCGGGAGACGCCGCCACCGCCGGAAGGAGTCTTCCGATAGACGGCCATTGACCAGGACCATGGGTATGCCGCGCGCTGAAGTTTCGACAATCGTGTTCGGCCACAGGTCCGACTCAACAAATAAAGCGAGGTCGGGACGCCAGTGATCAAGGAAACGGCCGACAAATCGCGGGACGTCGAGCGGCACGAACTGATGAACGACCCCGCGCGACAGCCGTTGCTCCGCTAGGTCGCCTGAAGTGACAGTGCCGGTTGTCACCAGCATGGCGATACCCCGGCTGCGAATTCGCTCGATCAGTGGCAGGACGCTCGCAAGTTCACCGACACTTGCACCATGGAGCCAGACCAGCGGTCCATCGGGACGAAGAATGCGACTCTCACCGCGCCGTTCGGCTAAGCGCTGCCTGTTCTCCTTGCCGCGGCGGACACGTCGCGCGAGCAGGATTGGAGTCAGCGGCCCCGCGGCCCGCGACAGGAGCCGATACAAAATCAGCCCGGCAGGCAATCTGCTCACGACGCATCGCTCCCGGCCTTGTCTGCAATTTCGTATGCCCGTTTTGTCAATCTGTTGAGTTCGTCTTCGACATATTTGCGTGCGGTCTGGAGCGCGGCGGTATCCGCGTCTTGCGGAACGGAAAATGGTCCGCTTGCCGTAATCCCGATGCGACTGAAGGGCAGATTGATCGCCGTGCGATCCCAATTGTCGAGTTCGATGCGGCGGCTTGACGCCATCGCCACCATGTAGATAGGCCGACCCGAATGTTGTGCGAGCTTCACAACGCCCAGGCCGGCAATGCGCGAAATTTTCGGAACGTCGGCCGTCATCGCGACATTGTAGCCTTCCTTCAGGGCCTCGAGCATCTCATTGAAGGCCGCCGCGCCGCCCTTGCGGTGAAATTCTCCATTGTGGGCGCCCGACCCCCGAATGGTACCGACGCCGAGTTTTTCGGCGGCGCGCGCGTTCATTTCTCCGTCGCGGTGGCGCGAAATCAGCACTTTCGCCCGGTACTTCTTGGCGTCCTTGACGAAGGGCATGAGAAAATGCTGCCCGTGCCAGGCGACAATGATGGCAGGGGTATCGAGCATTTCGTAAATCGACATCACGCCCGGTTCGACGACGGGCCGGCTTGTGAACCAGACGAAGCGAAGATACCACGCGCCAAGCGTGCCCATGATCTCCTGGAAAATCGGGAAGGCGGTGAAACGCTTGAGTGAGAGCATCGATCCGCGATCTAGCGCCTGGCGCGATCCGCGGCGTCGGGATCGAGCAGGCGGTGCAGGTGAACGATGAAATAGCGCATGTGGGCGTTGTCGACCGTCTGTTGCGCCTTCGCCTTCCACGCGACATAGGCCGTCGCGTAGTTCGGGTAGATGCCTACGATATCGAGCCTGTCCAGGTTCTTGAACTCGGTTCCCCCGAGCTCCGCGAGCTCACCGCCAAAAACGAGATGCGGCAATTGTTTTTTTGCGGGGGATTCTGCGGGCATCGATCATTCTCTGGCAGGTTCGGCCGGCTTTATTCTAGGTCAAATCAACACCGCGGTCGTGTGCCAGCCCGATCACGGCGCCATGGCGCAGCGGACCCGCGGCGACCAGAGCGCCCTGCGTGGCATCCGGACGATTGTTGTATATCGGCTGGCGCCCTGCGAAGTCGCTAAGCATCCCACCGGCTTCGTGCACCAAAAGGTCGGACGCCGCAAGGTCCCAGTCGTGAGCGCCGGGCCCTGCAAAAGCAACATCGAGTTCGCCATGCGCAACTCGCGCCAAACGCAGTGCCAGCGAATAGAATTTCGGCTGAGGCCGTGTATCCGCGACCAGGCTCGAGAACCGGTCGAGATAGCGCCGCGGGCCGGCGAGGCGGGTTCCATTGAGATCGCCGCCGTCGGTGACCTTGATCGGCCCACCATTCAGCGTAGCGCCGCCGCCTAGCGAAACGAGGAACATCTCGTCGGTGACCGGAGCATAGACGGCCGCCACGGTCGGCCGTCCGCGGTCGGCGAGCGCGACCGAAATCGTCCAGTCGGCGCGGCCGGAAATGAAGGCACGTGTGCCGTCAATGGGGTCGACGATCCAGACTTGCGGCGTCTCCGCGTCCGGCGGCCGTGCGGATTCCTCCGACAGCCAGCCGGCGTCGGGCACAAGTGCGATCAGCCGCTGCTGGAGTAGATCGTTGACCGCTATGTCGGCTTCACTGACCGGTGACCGGTCGCCTTTGGTCCAGTGCTTGAAGCTGCCACGCGCGGTTTGAAGCGCGATCGCACCAGCTTCGCGCATGATCGCCTCGAGCGGTGTCCGCAGCGCTGATGTCTTACTGCCCGGCAACCGTCAAACCCTCCACGCGCACCGTCGGTGAGTTTGTGCCGTAGCGAAATTCAAGGTCATTGGCCGGCGTCAGCGACCGGAATATGTCCAGCAAGTGGCCGGCGATCGTGACTTCACTGACGGGAAACGTGCGCTTGCCGTTCTCGATCCAGAATCCGGATGCCCCACGGCTGTAGTCACCTGTAACCATATTGGCGCCGGATCCGATCAGATCCGTCACGTAAAAACCGTCGTCAATGCCGGCGATCAACTGATCCGGATCAATCTTGCCGGGCTCGAGGTGCAGATTGGTCGGACCGGGTGAGGGCACCGACGAGGCCCCGCGTTGCGCATGGCCGGTCGTGACAAGCCCGAGTTCACGCGCGGTGGTGCTATCGAGGAGCCAGGAGCGAAGTACGCCGTCCTCGATCAGAGCGAGCCTTTTTCCCGCCACGCCCTCGCCATCGAACGGGTGCGAGCGAAGACCCCGCTTTCGCAAGGGATCATCAAGGACCCGAATGCCGTCGGCGAACAGCTTCTGCCCCATCTTCTCCTTCAGAAAACTCGTCTTGCGGGCGACAGACGCACCGTTGATTGCACTTGCAAGATGCGAAACCAGAGATCCAGCCGCGCGGGGGTCAAACACGACCGGCACCTTGCGCGTCATCACCTTGCGTGGATTGAGCCGGGCGATCGCGCGGTCTGCGGCATTGCGGCCGATGACTTCCGGAGGCTTCAGGTCGCCTGAATGGCGCGCCGATGAATAATCATAGTCGCGTTCCATGCCGGTGCCTGCGCCCGCAATGGCGGTCATCGAGATGCCGTGGCTCGAACCGAGATAGGCGCCGCGGAATCCATGGCTGGTGACCAGCACCATGCCGCCCATGCCGGCCGACGCGGAGGCGCCGCCGGATTTGCTCACGCCGGACACGGCCAGCGCGGCCTCTTCCGCCGCCCGCGCCAGTGCTTCGAGCGTTTCCACGCTCGGCAGATCGGGCTCGATCAAGTCGAGATCGGGGAGGTCGCGCGCCAGGAGCGCGGGATCGGCGAGACCTGCGAATCGGTCCTCCGGCGCCGCGCGCGCCATGGCAACGGCGCGCTCGGCCAGCGCAGACGCATTGTCGCCGGCAACTTCATTGGTCGAGACGACGGCCTGTCGGCGGCCGACCAGGACGCGCAACCCAAGATCGTCACCTTCGGAGCGCTCGGATTCCTCCGTATTGCCGTCGCGTATTTCGACCGCGAGTGACATCGAACGAACGGCCACTGCGTCGGCGGCGTCCGCCCCCGCGGCGCGGGCGGCCTTGACGAGGCGCTCGGCGCGAACGGTCAGCGCGCTCAGATCCAGCAGAGAATCGGTGGAAGCGGACATTGGGTAGCTTTCACATGGGCGCGGCGGGGCTGCCGTTCAACCGCCGGTGCCTCAAACTTGCGCGGTCCCGGCAACATCTCGTCAATCATGGTTCGCAACGCCGCGTCAATCATGGGCCGCAAAGGAGTTCGCCGCTACGAGCGGTTAACCCAGAACTTTAAGCGGATTTGGACGTGTTTCTGCCACGATTGCCTCGCGACCCGGCGCATAAGCCGGGCGCGGGAGAGTTTCGAGGCGTCAAATGCGATGTGGCGGATGCGCCGGGTCGGGCCGCGCCCTGCGGCTCGACCCCTTTGGCTTGCCCGTGCGCTTTTCGGCAAGCGATGCCACCGCCGATGGGCGGGTGCGCGAAGTCGAACTCCACCGTGAGCGGGTCGTCCTGCGACGCTCCCTCGCCGGCATGCGCATGGCGGTCAACATGCCGATCGCGGCCTATGACGGCATTTCCATGCAACTCCTGCCGGGAGAGGCCGGGACGGAGGACGTGCTTGCGATCGTCCTCAAACACAACGACCCGTCACTGACGCTGCCGCTATTCCTCACGTCTCAGCCGGACGAGGCCCTGGCCGAGTGGCACGCATGGAGCGGCGTGCTGGGAGTTCCTTTGCTCCTCGCGGACGCGAACGGCGGCAATATCCGCGCGAGCATCGGCGAATTGTGCATCGAGCGCCCGCGGCCGCGCCGGCGCCGCAGGAGCGCGCTGAAGAAGCGTCGCCCTTCAATTCTCTTGCGACGCAGCCGGGGGAAACTGACGAGAAAGACGCCGGTCTATCGCGGCGAGCGGGAAATCATCGCACGCGACTGACTTCCGCGTGCGCAAACCGCGCAGTGCCTATCGTTGACAGCGCTGAAGCTTGATCGAGCCGCCGCCCATGTTCATCACAATATGGTCGTCGTCGACTTTTCGTAATGTATATTCGCTCTGCCCGGCGCTGATCTGCCCAGTAGAAAATTCGTCGACGATACGATAGCTCGACGCGCCTACCGACATGATCGACTTGCTGCGATAGGCAGGCGCGCCACCATTGCTGTCTGTGCGCTGATCGCCGTTGAATTCGATCACGCGTTTGCTGTTGGTGCAGTCGATTGCGCCGGATTGAGAGCTGTCGCTCTCGGCCCATTTCCCGTCAACGGGATAATTCTGCGCCAGCGCGGGTGTGGCGAGCGCAGCCGCAATGATTGTCATGGTAATTGCGATACGCATGACCGGAAGACTCGCCGCCGCGGCCGGCAAAATCAAGATCGGTCGCCGCTAATGATTAACGGGCGCCGCAGCGGATCGTTTGGATTTGCACTTCAATTGGCGATTTTATGGAGGTCCGTAACCGCCTGCCGTAGGGGTCTGGATGATGATGGCCTCATCGGCATCGATAACGGTGGCGTCGCACCCCTGCAGCCGCTCCATTGTTCCATTTCGGCGGCGCACCCAGTTTTCGCCGATTTGGCCCGGCTGGCCACCCGCGAGGCCAAATGGCGGCACCCGCCGGTGTCCCGACAGGATCGTGCATTCCATTTTCTCCAGGAAACGAATCGTGCGGCGAATGCCGTTACCCGCGTGCCATTGACCGCGCCCGCCAGAGTCCGGGCGAATATGGAAATCCTCGAGAACGACCGGGTAACGGAATTCGAGCACCTCCGGATCGGTGAGCCGTGTATTCGTCATGTGTGTATGGACGGCATCCGTACCGTTGAATCCGGGTCCAGCCGGAGAACCAGAGCAAATCGTCTCGTAATACTGGTGCCGCTCGTTGCCGAAATTGAGATTGTTCATGGTGCCTTGTGCGCCGGCGAGCGCGCCGAGCGCGCCGAACAGCGTGTCCGTCACGGCTTGCGACGTTTCGACATTGCCCGCGACGACCGCGGCCGGATATTCCGGAGACAACATGGAGCGTTTGGGGATCACGATCCTGATCGGCCGGAGACAGCCGGCATTCATCGGAATGTCATCGTCTACCATGACCCGGAAGACGTAGAGCACGGCCGCCCGAGCGACCGGCTCCGGCGCATTGAAGTTGGTCGGCTGCTGTTCGCTGGTGCCGGTGAAATCAACCGCCGCCTCACGCTTCGTCTTGTCGACCGTGATCTTGACCTTGATCACCGTGCCCTGATCCATTTCATAGCTGAATGCCGAGTCGTGCAGGCGGTCGATCACGCGGCGCACGCTTTCAGCGGCATTGTCCTGCACATGCTGCATGTAGGCTTTGACGACGGGCAGCGTGAACTGGTCCACCATTTTTCGCAATTCTGCGACGCCTTTTTCATTGGCGGCGATCTGCGCCTTGATGTCGTTGATGTTTTGTATCGGATTGCGAGCGGGGTATTTCGCGCCGGTCAACGCCGCCATCAACTCTTTTTCACGGAAACGGCCGCGATCGATAAGCTTGAAATTGTCGAACAGGACCCCTTCCTGCTCGATTGTCGTGGCATTTGGCGACATCGAGCCGGGCGAAATGCCGCCGACATCGGCATGATGTCCGCGCGAAGCCACCCAGAAAAGAATCGATTTCTTCCGCCCGTCGAAGACCGGCGTACAGACGGTGATATCGGGCAGGTGGGTGCCGCCATTGTATGGCGCATTGATCGCATAGACATTGCCCGGGCGTATCTTCCCGGCGT
The DNA here is from genome assembly GCA_035277565.1 of Pseudolabrys sp. GTDB lineage: Bacteria > Pseudomonadota > Alphaproteobacteria > Rhizobiales > Xanthobacteraceae > Pseudolabrys. Next base: position 2,423 of record DATEKG010000165.1, on the reverse strand, counting down.
TTTCCCGGATAACGGTCTCGACGGCGCGGTCCATCGATCCCAAATGGACCGGCATATGCGGGGCATTGGCGACCAGGGTTCCGTCATGCGCGAACACCGCACACGAAAAATCGAGCCGCTCCTTGATGTTCACCGAATAGGCCGTGTTCTGCAGTGATACGCCCATCTGTTCGGCGATCGACATAAAGAGATTGTTGAAGACCTCCAGCATGACCGGGTCGGCGTGAGTGCCGATGGCATGTGTGCGCTTCAGCTTTTCCGCACGCGTGAGAACAAGGTGATTTTTTGCCGTCAATTCGGCCTGCCAGCCGGGCTCCACAACGATTGTCTGATGCGGCTCGATAATGATTGCCGCACCTTTCACGCGCGAACCCGGCCTGAGCTGGTCGCGCCTAAAGACATTCGCCTTGTGCCACTTTCCGCCTGAAAAAAATTGCGCCCGGTCGGCCGGCTTCGGCAGCGGTGCGCGCGAGCGGCGTGCGGGTCTTTCCTCGAATTTGGCTCCTCCGCCCACCGCTTCAACCGATACCGCTTCGACCATCATCTGTTTGGTGCGGTCGATAAACCCGAAGCGCGCCTTGTGGGCCTTTTCGAACGCCCGCTTCATCGCGGCAAGTCCGCCGGCAGCGACAATGAGCGGGGTGTCCGTGCCCGCATACCGGATGTGGGCGCGCACAAAGACCTTGATCTTGGCCGCCGGCACGCCCTGGCTCGCGACCTCTGCCCGGGTCGCCTCGCCGAGCCTGGACCCCGTCCTGGAGATTGCCTTGAGCGCCTTGCCGCCAAGGGGCATCTCAATCGCTTGTTCTCTGGTTGCGCGAATATCGGCCAGTCCCATGCCATAGGCCGAGAGCAAGGAGGAGAACGGATGAATGAGAACGCGCGTCATGCCCAGTGCGTCCGCGACCAGACAGGCATGCTGTCCGCCGGCGCCACCGAAGCAGTTGAGGGCGTAGCGCGTGATGTCGTAACCGCGTTGCACCGAAATCTTCTTGATCGCGTTGGCCATGTTTTCGACGGCGATCTTGATGAATCCGTCGGCGACCTCCTCGGGTTTGCGACTGCCGACCTGTTGCGCCAGATCGGTGAACGCATTCCGCACCGCATGCGCATCGAGCGGAAGATTTTGCGAAGGTCCGAAAATTTTCGGGAAGAAGTCGGGAATGAGCTTGCCAACCATCACATTGGCGTCGGTGACGGCCAACGGTCCGCCGCGCCGGTAACATTTTGGGCCAGGATTTGCGCCCGCTGAATCAGGTCCGACGCGGAACCGCGCGCCGTCGAAATGCAGTATCGATCCGCCGCCGGCTGCAACGGTGTGGATGATCATCATGGGCGCCCGCATGCGGACGCCGGCGACTTCCGTCTCGAACGCGCGCTCGTATTCACCGTCGAAATGGGAGACGTCGGTGGAGGTCCCTCCCATGTCAAAGCCGATGAGGCGGTCCAATCCAGCCTGCCGGCCGGTCTCCGCCATTCCGACCACTCCGCCTGCCGGTCCGGAAAGAATGGCGTCTTTCCCATGGAACAGCTCCGCGGCGGTCAGGCCGCCCGACGACATCATGAACATGAGGCGGGCAGCGGCGCGTTTGGTGTCCAGATCGTTGTCGACGTGGGCGACGTAGCGGCGCAGGATCGGCGAGAGATACGCGTCGACGACAGTGGTGTCCCCGCGGCCCACGAGCTTGATCAGCGGCGAAACCTCGTGGCTGACCGACACCTGCGCGAATTCCATTTCGCGCGCGATTTCCGCGACCTGCCTTTCATGATGCGGATACCGGTAAGCGTGCATGAAAACGATCGCAACCGCGTTGATGCCATCGGCCTTTGCGGTTTCGAGGACCGTGCGGACGGCCGCCAGATCGGGCGCACGCTCTATCGTGCCGTCGGCGCGGACCCTTTCGTCGATTTCGGCCACGCGCTCGTAGAGCATGTCGGCCTTGATGATGTGCCGGGCAAAAATCTTAGGGCGCGCCTGGTAGCCGATCTTCAGTGCGTCGCGGAAGCCTCTGGTGATCAGCAAAAGCGTTCGCTCGCCCTTGCGTTCAAGCAGGGCGTTCGTTGCAACCGTCGTCCCCATCTTCACGGCGCCGACTTTACCGGGCGGAATTGGTTCGCCCGGCTTGAGGCCAAGCAAATCACGGATGCCTTGCACGGCCGCGTCGGCATAGGCCTCTGGATTCTCGGAAAGGAGCTTGTGCGCCAGCAGCGAGCCATCCGGCCGGCGACCGACGATGTCGGTGAACGTGCCGCCCCGGTCGATCCAGAAGTCCCAAAGGTTCTGTGAGGCTGATTTCGGCATGATGCTCATCGGAGATCGAAGGCCGCACTATGTCCGGCCTGTCGGGGGCAAAACAAGCCTGCTAGGCTCACGCCGGCGAGAAAAATGGTGATGTCATGGGAAAGCGGTTTGTTGCCGTAGC
>DATEKG010000164.1:0-14465 GCA_035277565.1 Pseudolabrys sp. | reverse complement strand
CCCCCGCGCTCATAGGCCATGATCGCCTGAAGCGTAGCGACGAGATCGTCCCAGCCGCGATAGACCGTCGAGCCGTCGACGGCGGCAAGCTCACGGTTGTCTCCGTCGTGCAGCCGCTTGAGCGATTGGAAGCCGGTGTCGCGATAGCCGGCGCCCGAAGGACTCCCATCGGGAAGGCGAAGGAAATAACCGACCGTGTTGCGATAGCTGACGCGGTAGACCGGATGGCTGTTGAAAGTCATCGGCGCGGCGGTTTGCTCGTCCGGAATCGTGTTCGCGTCGGCCATGAAGCGGATGGCGGCTTTCGCGCCGTTTTCCCGCGCGAGATAGAACGGATGCTTGCGGCCGCCCGCACCGGTGCCGAGTCCGGCATCGCCCGCCGTTACATGCACGAACACGGTCTTGGCGGCGCGCTTGATCACGTCCTCGAACGCCGAGGGATTCATGAACAACTGCCAGTCGTCTTCGTGCGCCGCAAAGTAGAACGACACCTTGTCGGGCTTCTCGCCGCTGTCCGCCAACGCCGCCCCCGACAACAGGAAAGCCACGGCTCCGAAGGCATTTATGACCGGTCGCGGTATCATGATTGGTCCCCCTTTGAGGGAGCGATTTAGGCTGCCGTTTGGGAGAGATTATGGCGCGTCTTGAGGTGCGCCTTGCAGTGCGCCGCGGCCGGCGGGCAGCGCCGTCGTGTTGTTTGACAAACCCCGCTTGCAGTTTATCGTTTGCCTGCAAATAGTTGCGTTTAAGGTCGTTGCATGAAGCCTGCGCCCTTCGTCCGCCACGTGCCGAAGACGATCGAGGAAGCGCTGGCGATTTTGGCGAAGGTCGCGCCGCAGGACGGCCGCGTGCTCGCCGGCGGGCAGAGCCTCGTTCCCATCATGGCCTTCCGCATGGCGCGGCCGGCGCATCTCGTCGACATCAACGAGGTCGCCGGACTCGACAGGCTCACGGCCGAAAACGGCCAGCTTTTGATTGGCGCGCGCGTGCGCCACGCGGCGTTTCACAAAAGCGCGGCCGAAGGCCCGCTCGGCAAATTGCTGACGACGGTTGCGCGTCACATCGCGCATTATCCGATCCGCATGCGCGGCACATTTTGCGGCAGCCTCGCGCACGCCGATCCGGCTTCCGAATGGTGCCTGGTCGCCGCCACGCTCGACGCCACCATCGTTGCCAGAAGCACGCGCGGCGAGCGCCTGATTGCGGCGAAGGATTTCTTCGCCGGCATCATGTCAACCACACTCGCCGAAGACGAGCTGCTCGCGGAAGTCCGGCTGCCGCTGCTTCCGGCCGAAACGAAAATCGGCTTCAACGAGTTCAACCGCCGCGCCGGCGATTTCGCGATGGCGGCGTCGCTCGTCACGTATCGCTTGAGCGGCGGCAGGATCGCCGATGCGCGCGTCGGTGTCGGTGGCGCCGAGCCATCGCCACGCCGCATTACGCAAGCGGAAGTCGCGCTCGAAGGCAAGGCTCCGGGCGATCAGGCATTCCGCGCCGCGGGCGAAGCCGCGGCCGATGCGATCGATCCGCTCGAAGACCACCAGACCACTGCTGAATACCGCCGCGACCTCGTGCGCGCCGTGGTGCGCCGCGCGCTGGAGGCGAGCGCGCAATGACCGCGCACCGGCAGATCACCAAAGGCTCCGGCGCGAAGTGGGTCGGCCGCGCCATTCGCCGCGTCGAGGACCCTGCGCTCGTTACCGGCAACGGCCGATTCACCGCCGACCTTCCCGCCGCGCATTGGGTGCGTTTCGTGCGCAGCCCCGTAGCCGCCGGAAAAATAAAATCGGTCACGCCGCCCAAGGACGCGACGGTCATCACCGCCGCCGACCTTGCGGGCGTGAAGAAGATCACGCCGATGCTGCACAAGTTCAATTACAGGCCCGTCGGCCAGCCAGTTCTCGCGGAGGCTGTGGTGCGCTTCATCGGCGAGCCGGTCGCCGCTGTCGTTGCGCCAAGCGAAGAGGCCGCCGAGGACATCGTCGATCAGGTGGAACTGACGATTGACGAGTTGACGCCGGTTGCCGATTCACGCGCGGCGATCAGGCCGGGCGCGCCACTTGTCCATGCGGACGTTCCGGCAAACATCATTCTGGAAGGAAAATTCAAGACAGCCGATTTCGATACGGCCTGGAGGGCCGCGGCGAAGATCGTCAGGATCGATGCACGCTCACGCCGCCAGAACGCAACGCCCATGGAACCGCGCGGCGGCCACGCCGCCTACGATGCCGCGGCAGGGCGTGTCACACTGACCTGCACGACGCAAATGCCGCACCTGACACGTACGGCAATCTGCGACGTCCTCGGATTTCCTGAATCCGACCTTCGCGTCGTCGCACCCGATGTCGGCGGCGGCTTCGGCCAGAAGATGTCCCTGCCGGGCGAATATGTCGTGCTGGTCTGGCTTGCGCGGCGATTGAAGAATTCGGTGGCCTGGACCGAGGACCGGCGCGAGAATCTCATCGCTGCATACCACGCGCGCGACCAGTACATCACCCTTGAAGGCGCGTTCGACAAGGACGCCCGTCTGCTCGCGCTCAAGTCGGATATCGTTTCCAATGTCGGCGCGTATTCGTGTTACCCGACAACCTGCGGGGTCGAGCCGCTCATGGCCATGGCCGAAATGCCGGGCCCGTATGATGTACGGCATTACGAGTGCCGCGCCCGCGGCGTCACCACCAATACATGCACCATGGCGCCCTATCGGGGTGTTTCGCGGCCCGTCATCACATTCACGCTCGAGCGGCTGATGGACAAGGCTGCCCGCAGCTTCTCGCTTGATCCGGTCGACATGCGCCGCCGCAATCTGATCGACCGGTTTCCATACAGGTCGGCCACGGGGCTCGAATTCGACGACGCCACATACAAGGAGACGCTGGAAATGGCCGTGAAAGCGGTCGATTTACCGGCTTTCAGGAAGCGCCAAAAAGAGGCCCGCGCGCAAGGGCGTTTTCTCGGCATCGGGTTTGCGACTTTTTCGGAACGGACCGGCTATGGCAGCCCTGCTTTCGCGGCGCGCGGCATGGAAATCACGCCGGGCTGGGAAACCGTGATCATGACGGTCGATCCGTCGGGCTTTGTCGAGATCCGCATCGGGTCCTCACCGCATGGACAGGGTCTGCGCACCACGCTCGCACAAATCGTCGCCGACGAGATCGGCATCTCGCCTGACATGATCAAGGTGGTTCACGGCGACACCGATCGCGCGCCTTATGGCTGGGGCACTTTTGCCAGCCGGTCATTGGTCATTTCAGGCGGCGCGACACTGATCGCTGCACAAAAAGTCCGCGCCAAGCTGATCAAAATGGCCAGCCATTTGCTGGAAGCCGCGCCCGACGACATTGTCCTCGCCGATGGAGCCGCGATGGTCGCCGGCACCGACAGGAGCATCACGATCGCCCGTCTCGCGCGCGAGGCCTACACGCAGACGCACCGCTTCAACGGCGAAATCGAACCCGGGCTGACCGAGACCGGCCACTACGACCCGCCTGGCACATTCTCAAACGCCTGCCACGTCGCTATCGCCGACGTGGACATAGAAACCGGTCAAGTGAAAATCGAGAAATTCGTGGTGGCGGAAGATGCCGGACGTATCATCAATCCGATGATCGCCGACGGTCAGGTGCACGGTGGCATTGCGCAGGGAATCGGCAATGCGCTGCTTGAGGAAATCATCTATGATGACAATGGCGGCATCCTCACCGCGACGCTCGCCGACTATCTGCCGCCAAGCGCGCACGAAATCCCGCCGATCGAACTCCACCATATCGAAACGCCGAGCCCGAATTCGATCACAAAGGCGAAGGGTCTGGGCGAAGGCGGCGCCATTGGCGCCCCGGCCGCGGTGCTCAATGCCGTCAACGACGCGCTGTCGCCGTTCGGCGTGGAGATCGACGAGATGCCGGCGACGCCACAGCGCATCCGTGCGGCGCTCCGTAGCGCGGAGAAGGCCGCATGAGCGTGTCACATCCTCAGCTCATTCCCGCGAAAGCGGGAATCCGGCGGCGAACGATAGTGGATGTTGCCCTGGGTCCCCGCCTTCGCGGGGACGAGCGGACAGATGAGTGGGCGCATGAGTGAAAAAATCGCAATTACCCTGACCATTAACGGCCGCGACCATCCGATCTCGGTAGAGGCGCGCCGCACCCTGGTCGATGCCATCCGCGAGGATTGCGGCCAGACCGGGACCCATATCGGCTGCGAGCATGGGGTTTGCGGAGCGTGCACGGTAATCGTTGATGGCGAGCCCGTTCGTTCCTGCCTGATGTTTGCCGCTCAAGCCGACGGCAAGAAAATCCGTACGGTCGAAGGCCTCGCCGATGGCGACCGGCTGCATCCGATGCAGCAGTCATTCATGGATCATCATGGCCTCCAGTGCGGATTTTGCACGCCAGGCTTTCTGATGCTGGCGGTCGGCGTCCTCGAACGTGAGCCCGATATCAGCGACGGCGACCTGATGGATGTGCTTGCGTCCAATCTTTGCCGCTGCACCGGCTACCAGAACATCATCAAAGCCGTTCGCGCCGCCGCGAAGGTGATGCGTAAAGGATGAGCGGCATCGCTCATGTCAACAAAACAGACATTCGTAGGCCGTTCCGTCCCGCGTCTCGAGGACCGGCCTCTCGTCACCGGCCGGGGCCGGTTTGCGGCCGACATCTCGTTTCCCGGGCAATGGCACATGCGCGTGGTGCGTTCGCCGGCGGCGCACGGGAAGATCAGGGCGATCGACGCAAAAGCCGCCCTGGCTCTGCCCGGCGTTCACGCGGTCTGGACCCACAAGGATATCGCGCATCTTCCGCCGATCGGGTTCAGGCTCACGGGCCTCGCTGCTCTGGAGCCCTACCGGCAAACAGCGCTGGCCCAGACATATGTGCGCTATGTCGGCGAGCCGGTCGCCGCCGTCTTCGCGGCCGATCCCTATTTGGCTGAAGACGCAGCCGACCTCGTCGAACTCGATATTGAGATGCTTCCCGTTACTCTTGATGCCGCGGGACCGGCCGCTGCCTTCGATGAGGAACGCGAGACCGAAACGTCGGTCATCGAGAAGAAGTCCGGAGATGTCGACGCGGCATTTCGGGGTGCCGATGCGGTTGTCGAACTCGACCTCGCCATCGGCCGCCACAGCGGCGTGCCACTCGAAACGCGCGGTGCAATCGCACGCTACGACGAAGCCAGTGACGTGCTCGAAATGCACGGCGCCGCGAAGGTTCCACACTGGAATCGCGACCGCCTTGCACTCATGCTCAGCCGTGCACCCGACAAGATCCAGTTATACGAGGGCCATGTCGGCGGCGGTTTCGGTATTCGCGGCGAAATGTATCCGGAAGACGTGCTGGTCTGCGCTGCAGCATTGAAATTCAAGACGCCGGTTAAATGGATCGAGGATCGCCGCGAACATCTGGTTGCGGCAAATCATTCGCGGCAACAGCGTCACAAGATCAGGGCCGCGATCGACGGCACCGGGCGTATCCTCGGCATCGATAACGAGTTCTTCCACGACAATGGCGCCTACATGCGCACCCATGCAGCGACGGTCCCGGATCTGGCAGCAGCGATGCTGCCTGGACCTTATCATGTGCCCGCCTATCGCGCGCGCGGCCATATAAGGCTGACCAACAAGACGCCGTGCGGCACGTACCGCTCGCCCGGGCGCTACGAAACGACCTTCGTGCGCGAACGCCTGATCGACGCAATCGCCGCAAAGACCGGTATCGACGCGATCGAAATCCGCCGCCGTAACCTCATCGACAAGAGCGCGATGCCTTACAGTCTCGGCTTCGGGACACTGGGCACCGATATCATCTACGATTCCGGCGATTATGCAGGGCTGATGGAGAGACTGCTCACGGCCGCGAGCTGGCAGGCGATGCGCGAAAACACCGCACGGCGCCGCGCGTCCGGCGAGATGGCGGGAGCAGGCTTTGCCATGTTTGTCGAGAAGAGCGGCCTCGGGCCTTTTGATGAAGTGCGCGTCGAAGCGAAGCCGGATGGCGCCATAGAACTGATCACCGGCGTTGCGTCGATGGGACAAGGTGTCGAAACGGTCATGGCCCAGATCTGTGCCGAAACGCTCGGCGTCGATTATACACGCGTCAAGGTCGTGCATGGCCAAACAAACCGCATCGATCGCGGCATGGGAACCTTCGCTTCCCGCGTGACCGTCATGTGCGGCGAGGCCACGCGGCTGGCGACCGTCAAACTTCGTGACACGATCCTGACGACCGCCGCGGAATTGATGCAAACATCCGCCGACAGGCTGGATATTGTCGACGGCGAAATTGTACGCACCGGCGGGCCGGGCCCGTCGATGAAACTCGGCGACCTCGCCGCACGGCCGGAAGGGCTCAGCGCCGAAGCCGAGTTCAGGTCAAGCCACATGGTTTATCCCTACGGTGCGCATGTCGTGCAGCTCAAGCTTGACCGCGATACCGGCGGCATAACGATCGAACGTTACCTTGTTGCCTACGACGTCGGCCGGGCCGTGAACCCGATGCTCATTGAAGGGCAAATCCTGGGCGGAGTTGCGCAAGGGATTGGCGGCGCATTACTTGAGGAATTCACCTATGCCGACAGCGGCGATCCGCTGGCCGCGACCTTTGCCGACTATCTGATGCCGACCGCCAGCGAAATGCCTCATGTCGAGACCATGCTCAGCGAGGATGCGCCGAGTCCCCTCAATACTTATGGTTTCAAGGGCGCCGGTGAAGGCGGAATTACGCCGGTCGGCGCAGCCATTGCGTCCGCCGTTGACGACGCCTTGCAGAAGCCGGGCGCGATCACTCAGCTGCCGATCACGCCGCAGCGCGTGATGGACATTCTTCATGGGCGCGCAAAAAAATAGTCGAGCCTCGACATCGGCATTGACAATGCCGGACGCCCCGACACACCCTTGCGAGCTACAAGGTATTCAGCCGCAAAAGACGCGTCACGCAGCGATCCCGCCGCGCGAGGCAAGAGTTCACCGGGGAGGGTCCAATGACACTTATGCGTCTATCAGCACTGCGCATTGCATTCTGCGCCGCGATCGTCGCGGCCTCGGCCGCAGCACAAGCTCAAAACCGTCAGTTCTCGTTTGCATACGACCAGCCCAAGTCGAGCGGCTACGGCGCCGGCGCAGAAATATTCGACAAGAAGCTGCGCGAATTGAGCAAAGGCACGCTGTCCATCAACCAGTATCCAAGTGCTCAACTGGGCACCGAAGCGCAGACGATGCAGAAGGTTCAGACCGGAGACATCGATTTCGTGCTGCTGTCGACAGCCAACGCATCAACGGCCCAACCGGAATCAGGCGTGTTCTCGATCCATTTCATTTTCCGTGATGAAAATCACGCCATCAAGGCGCTTGGCGACCCCACGGTCATCGCAGCGATGAAGGAACTCTACGCGGCGAAGATTAGCGGCGCCCACATGCTCGGACTTGGATCACAAGGTCTGCGTCACATGTATGGCAAGAAGCCGATCAACAGGGTGAGCGACCTCAAAGGCGTCAAGATGCGCGTTCAGGCGACTGTGACGGAAGACATGACCTTTCCCGCCTACGGGGCGCAGGTTGTGCATATGGCTTTCGGCGAAGTCTATACGGCGCTGCAAACCGGCGTCGCCGACATGGCCGAAAACGGCATCAACAACTACCTCATCAACAAACACTACGAACCGGCCCCCGTGTTGTCGCTCACCGAACACGAGGCCAACAATGCCGCGCTCTTTGTGAGCGACAAGGTCTGGAAGAGCCTGACGGATGAGCAGAAAAAATGGGTTCAGGCGGCCGCCGACGACGTCAGCCAGAAAGAGCCCCTGATCGCCTTCAAGCTGGAGCACGAGGCCCTGGCCAAGCTTGAAAAGATGGGTGTCAAGGTCGTGAAGGACGTCGACAAGACCGGCTTCGCGCAGATCAGCAAGCCGATTCAGGACAAGCTCGCGAGCGACCTCGGTCCACATGCGGTCAAGGTGCTCGAGCTCGTTCGTAACGTGAAGTAGGCCGGGCAATCCGGGACGGGGCGCCGGCGTCCCGTCCCATTTTCCGTCGAAGGACGAAGATGCAGCTAGACCGCCTGGTCCTGCAGGATCAGCGCCATCTGAAATGGCGCGTACTCGATCCGCTCGAATACATGCTGATGGTGATCTGCGGGGTCTGCATCACCGTCTTCAGCCTAATCGTGTTCGGCGACGTCGTCACCCGAGCGCTTGGCCACCCTTGGCTGCACGCGCAGGAAGCGATGATGGCCTTCTTCATCTACGGCATCTTCGCCGGCGTCGCCGCGGCGACGCGCCGCAACGACCACCTCTACCTCGCCGTCCTCACGGAATCGATGAGCGGCACAAAACGGCTGTTTTTCGAGTTGTCTAACCGCGCCGTCGTTCTCGGTGTCGCGCTCTGCATGGTCTTTTTCGGGTCTGTAAATTATCTCGACGGCTTCAAGAGCCTGATGATGCCATCGATGCTGCCGATGGCGATCCTGTACGTCGCGATCCCGATTTGCGGAGGACTGGTTGCGCTGTTCACAATCGAGCAGATGATCAATGGCTGGCGCCACGGCTTCGCGGAGAAAAAGGGCGCGGCGCATCACGAGGCCCTCGGGAGCGAGGTGCTGTGATGTCGAATGGTCTGCTCATTGTCCTGATGGGTTTCCTCTTCCTGCTGCTCGGCTACATGGGCGTGCCGGTCGCCTTTGCACTGATCGCATCGGTGTTGGTCGTCACAATGTTCACGCCTGTCAGCGAAGCCTCGATGATCGCCCAACTGTTTAACGGCATGGACGTCGAGGCGCTGCTGGCTGTACCGTTCTTCCTCCTCGTCGGCGACCTCATGACCTCGGCGAATGTAACCGTCCGAATGATCACGCTGTCGCAGACCATGGTCGGGCACCTCCGCGGCGGCCTGGCACAGGTCGTGACGCTGTTCAGCATGTTTTTCGCCGGCATCTCCGGCTCCTCCGCAGCCGACGTTGCCGTGCTCACGCGCACGCTGGCACCGGAGATGAATCGCGAAGGCTATGACCGCGGCTTCACCGCCGCGCTGATCGCTTCGGCTGCTACGATGGCCAATCTCATTCCACCGAGCATCATGGCGGTGATTTACGGCGCAACCGGCAATGTCTCCATCGGCGGGCTGTTCCTGGGAGGGGTCGCGCCCGGCGTGCTGGTCGGCATCGGCTTGATGATCTACAGCCATTTCTTCGGGCCAGTGGGCCACAAGCGAAAGCGGGCGAGCTTTGGACAATTCACCAACGCCACCAAGGCAGCCGCGATCCCGCTGATGATTCCGATCATCATCATGGGCGGGATCCTCACCGGGCAGTTCACCCCGACCGAAGCCGGCGTCATCGCGGTGGCCTACATCGTCTTTATCGCGATTCCGCTGATCAATTTCCGCCATCTGCCAAACCTGCCGCGCGACATGGCGCTGACAGGACTGCTCTATTCGATCCCGCTCATTACTATTGGCGGCGCGTCGGCATTCGGTTGGATGCTCGCCTACCTGCGCGGCCCTGCGGTGGTGTCCGATTGGATCGCGCAAGCGGCTGGGGGAGATCCTTTCCTCATCATGCTGTATCTAACGGGCCTGTTCATCATCGTTGGCGACTTCATCGATGCGGTGCCCGCGATCATTATTTTCATGCCTCTGATTATCGACCTGACGAAGAGCGCGAACATCAATCCTGTTCATATGGGCGTGGTGATCATCACCACGCTCGCATTCGGGCTGATTACGCCGCCTTACGGGTTATGTTTGCTGATGGCGTCAAAGTTCGTCGGGATAAAATTTTCGAAGGCAATGCTGGCTTCCTTTCCGATCTACATCATTTTCTTTGCAGCGATCGCCTTCACGATCTTCTTGCCGGATATCGTGCTCTGGCTCCCGAAAAAACTGTTGCCGCAATCGGTTGGCTGCTTCCCCAATCCGAACGGCACCGGCTACATCTGCCCGTAGGTTCTCACATGCCCTTCATTGAAAGTAGCATCCGTCCAAAACTCAAGGCGCCTCCGGGCACCTGCGACACTCACATGCACATCTACGACGGTAAATATCCAACCGCGCCGACAGCCAAATTCGTGCCGCCGGACGCGCCGGTTTCAGCCTATCGAAAGATGTGTGCGCGGCTTGGCATCGAACGAACAGTCGTCGTGCAGCCTTCGACTTACGGCAAGGACAACCGGTGCACGCTCGAGGCGGTTGCGCAAATGGGGCCCAATACCCGTTGCATCGTGGTGGTTGACGAATCGGTGACTGACGGGGAGCTCGAGCGGCTTACGGCGCTTGGCGCACGAGGCGTTCGTTTCTTCATGCTGCCGGGCGCACCGCTGCCGTGGGAGATTCTCGAAACAATGTCGGCACGCATCGCTCCCTTTGGCTGGCACATTCAGCTGCAGCTCGACGGCCGCGACCTTCCGGGCCGCGAGGCCATGCTCAAGCGGCTGACGAGCACGCTCGTGATCGACCATGTCGGAAAATTCCTGGAGCCGGTCCCGCTCGACCATCCGGGATTTCGCGCGCTGCAAAACCTCGTCGATGCCGGCCGTACCTGGGTAAAACTGTCGGCGCCCTATGAGGTCTCGAAGATCGGCCCGCCCAACTATGATGACGTCGGCAAGCTTGCGAAATCGCTGGCGAAGGCGGCGCCCGAACGCATGTTATGGTCGACCAACTGGCCGCATCCAACGCCCGCCGCGCCGGTGCCGGATGATGCCTGGATGCTCGACATGCTGCTCGACTGGGTGCCCGACGAAACGGCACGGCACAAGGCGCTCGTTGACAATCCTGCGCAGGTCTACGGCTTTTGAGGCTTCAACCGTCGGCTGGAAAGCGTGCGCGATAGCCGTTTGCAGTGCCTTCAACATGGCCTGCAAAGGGCAGCCCGACATGACCCGGAAAGACCAGTGCGCCCGACTTCGCGCAATAGTCGAGCACCTTGCGGCGGCTGACGCACGCTTGTGCGGGATCGGAGTTCTTCGGGAAATTCCAGTCGGGATAATACACCTGCAAAAGATGATGCCACACATCGCCGATGAAAGCGGCACGCTGGCCCCGGCTCTCCAGCTTGAAGAAAACGTGGCCGGGGGAATGGCCTGGCGCCGAATCGATCTCGATGAAATCGTTCAACCGATAAGGGCCGCCGCTAACCAGATCGGCTTTTCCGTGCTCAAGAATCGGGACCACACATTCACGGAACGTGCCGAGTTCGGCCGGCCCTTCCCCGGGGTCGGCATCAACCTTTGAAAAATAGTCGACGTCGGGCTTGGAAAAGACGTAGCGGGCGTTGGGAAAGGTCGGCACCCATTTCCCGTCGCGCTGGCGCGTGTTCCAGCCGACGTGATCGTGGTGAAGATGTGTGCACATCACGAGGTCGATCTCTTCGGGATGTGCGCCGGCAGCCGCCAGCCTTTCAAGGTAAGGCTCGTTGAGCATGTGCCAGAACGGACGGCCCGGCTTGTTCTTGTTATTGCCGCAGCAGGAATCGATCAGGATCTTCTTGCCGCCAACCTGCAGCAGCCAGCTGTGAACCGACAATATGATCTTGCCGGTGCCCGCCTCGTAGTGATGCGGCGCAAGCCATGATTTGTGCTCTGCCAGATGTGCGTCGGTAAATTCGGAGAAAATATCCCGCAATTGATAACCGGGGAGATTGGTTTCTTCGACGCGCGTGACGGTGGCTTCGCCTACGGTGAACACCGGCCTCTCCGACTACGGCAATGAATATCTATGACAGTTTGCGCAGCAATTTCACGACCGCCCGCTGCTCCTCTGCGGTCAGTGGCGTCATGGTCGCCGCGGTTATCTGGGCGGCGACGCGCATCGCGGCCTCGGTGGCCTCGCGCCCTCTTTCCGTCAGGGCGACGGCCCGGCGGCGACGATCCTTTGGATCGGCAAGCGCAGTCACGAAGCCGCGCGAGTGCAGGCGATCGACGACGCCCTTGATGGTCGCAGCATCAAGATAGATCAGACGGCCAAGGTGGTTCTGAGAGCACGGTCCAACCTCGTAGAGCTTGGCGAGAGCCGCGAACTGCGTCTGTGTGAGTCCTTCGATCATGCGCGACATGAAGATCGACGTGTGCCGCTGCATGGCCACGCGCATGAGAAAACCGACCTGTTCATCAAGGGTGTAACGCCCCTGTTCCGCGCTGTCCGGCTGAGCCGCTACCACCTTCAGTTTTTCACTTTTCATGTGCTTTTTTCCGTGTGACCACCGCCATCCTATACTGTCAGATAAGCCCTTTGCACCTCCAGGTTGCTGTCTAATTCGGCCACCGAGCCCTGCCAGTGGATCTGGCCCTTTTCCAGCACATAGACACGGTCCGACACCAGCCTCGCAAAATGGATATTTTGCTCGGACAGCAGGATCGACAGGCCCTGATCCTTCAGGGCCAGGATCGTGTTGGCCATCTGTTCGACGATGACCGGGGCCACGCCTTCGGAGGGTTCATCGAGCAACACCAATAACGGGTTGCCCATGAGAGTCCGTGCGACCGTCAGCATCTGTTGTTCGCCACCACTCATGCGGCCGCCGAGGCGGTCTTTCATTTCAGCGAGATTTGGGAACAGTGCGAAAAGCTGCTCAGGCGTCCACGCCGGGGCGGCCCTTCCGTCGGCAAATTTGCGCGGCGGCTGACGGCCGATGTCGAGATTCTCCATGACCGTCAGGTCGACGAAGATCCGGCGATCCTCCGGGGTAAAGCCAAGGCCACGCCGGGCGATCTCAAACGGCTTTCGCGCGGAAATTTCTTCGCCGTTGAAACGCACCGTACCCGTCCGGCGCGGCATCAGGCCCATGATCGTTTTCATGGTGGTGGATTTGCCCGCACCATTTCGGCCCATCAGGGCGACCACTTCTCCCCGGCGGACCTCGAAACTCAGGCCGTAGAGAACATGCGCAGCGCCATACCAGGCGTTCAAATCCTGTGCGGTGAGCATGACCTCGCTCATCCTTTGACCCCCGCTCCGAAGGTCTTCCCCGTTCCGAAGTACACCTCGCGCACCTGGGCATTGTCGCGGATCGTCGCCGCATTTCCGTCCGCGATCAGGCGGCCGCGCGCAAGAACGATGATGCGATCGGCATGAGCAAACACGACGTCCATTGAATGCTCGGTGAACAGCACGGAAATTTTCCGTTCGACCACAAGACGTTTAACGAGGGCGATCAGATCGTTGCGCTCACGTGGCGCCATACCGGCGGTTGGCTCATCCATGAGCAAGAGCCGAGGCTCATTCGCAAGCGCGATGGCAAGCTCGATGCGCTTGATATCTCCATAGGCGAGTTCGCGGCTCGGCCGGTCCGCCGCCTCGCGCATGCCGACCTGCGTCAGCAATTCGAGAGCACGATCGCGATGGAGAGAAGATGCAGCGCGCCAGAATCCATATATCTGGCGGGCGTGCGAGATCAGCGCCATCTGTATGTTTTCGATGACGGTCATCGAGGTGAAGGTGGCGGCGACCTGAAATGTGCGTCCGATGCCCAGGCGCCAGGCCGCGCGCGGCTCAAGGCCGGCAATGTTGCTATCCTCGAACAGGACCTCTCCGGAATCGGGAGACAGCTGGCCGTTGATCATGTTGAAGCAGGTCGACTTGCCTGCGCCATTCGGGCCGATCATCGCCAGAAATTCGCCTTGCGCGATCTCGAAGCTCACATCGCTGACAGCGCGCACGCCGCCGAATGCCTTCGATATGGACCGGATGGCGAGAACGCTCACGGCTTCGCTCCCGTTCTGCGCCACAGCGAGGCGAAGGCGCCGACAATGCCTTGCGGAAATGCAAGCACAAGCAGGAGAATGATGAAACCGAGCAATGCGCGCCAATATTCGGTCTGTCGCATCACGGTATCCTGCAGCGTTGCGAAAACCGACGCTCCGACAATCGGGCCCGTCAAGGTCTGGATGCCGCCGAGCAGCACCATGACAATGCCGTCGATAGAGTGCCCGACATGGATTGTTTCGGGCGAGATCGAACCCTTCGCAAAGGCGAACAGGCCGCCGGCCACGCCGCAGATGCCGCCGGCGATGGCGAAGCCGAACCAGTGCACGCGTTTCACGTCGATTCCGATGGCTTCCGCGCGCAAGGCGGAATCGCGGCCGGCACGCATTGCGTAACCGAAGGGCGCAAACAGTAGGCGCCGCAGCAGCAGCACGCCAATCACCGCGAAAGCCAATGTGAGCAGGAAATAGACCCACGCCCGGTCGAACGGCGGCGGCGGCCACACGCCGATGACGCCGTTTGAGCCGCCGGTCAGCGTTTCCCATTGGAACACCAGGGCCCAGACGATCTGCGCGAAAGCCAGCGTCAGCATGGCGAGATACACGCCGGCGAGCCGGACGGCGAACCAGCCGAACAAGAGCGCGCCGGCAAGCGCAACAGCCGGCGCCGCCACAAGTGCGAGGCCCATTGGCGCTGCCAGCCATTTCACCAGCAGCGCCGCGCCGTAGGCGCCGAGGCCGAAATAGGCGGCATGGCCGAAGGAATGCATGCCGCCGGG
>DATEKG010000163.1:0-9015 GCA_035277565.1 Pseudolabrys sp. | reverse complement strand
GAGCTTGATATTTTTGGTGTCGTGGATGAGCGTTGCCTGGAACATCATGCTGTTGGTGATGTTTTCGCAGGCGTCGGTAAGATGCTCTCCCACGAAGGCGTCGTAAAAGCCGAGCTTGTCAGCGAGGATGACGGCCTCGCGATCCTCGCGTAGCGTCTGCGACCAGTCACGGCCCAACGGATGCACGGGCATCGTAAAATAGCCCAACCTCATCAAATCCTCTCCGCCACAATTCTGTCCAGCGTCGAACCTAACCGACCCGGCGCAATGATGCAGCAAGTCTTCCGTCCCAAATGGCCTCCGAAGCCCTTGTTTTCATGATATTAAACCTGCGCGACATGCCTGGCGTCGAGCCTAGCGCGAATGCGCGCGAGATGTTTCCACAGGCGCAAAGCTCCCGATTTCGCAACCTCCCGCCGAGCGACTAGGTTGCGCCCTGGCGGTCGCTTCCCGTGAACGAGGTCTCCATGCTGCAATGGTTCCATGCCCTGATGCCGAAGGAGGAACGCTTCTTCGAGCTCTTCGCCCGCCACTCGCAAGCCGTTCTCGCGGGCGCGCACGCGCTGCGGGCGATGATGGAGGGCGGAGAAGCGGTCGCACGTAATTGCCAGACAGTGATGGCGCGCGAGCACGATGCCGACGATGCCACCCGTGAAGTGCTGATCGCCGTGCGCCGGACCTTCATCACGCCGTTTGACCGCGGCAGCATCCGCGATCTCATAACGGCGATGGATAATTCGATCGATCAGATGCAGAAGACTGCGAAAACGGTTGCGCTGTTCGACGTGACGACCTTTACGCCCAAGATGAAACAGATGGGCGATGCAATCGTGAATTCAGCCGAACTCGTGCAGGAAGCGGTGCCGCTGCTCAAGTCGCTCAATACCGAGGCTACGCGGCTTAGCGCATTGACTGAAAAAATCTCGCAGCTGGAAGGTCAGGCCGACGAGCTTCACGACGAGGGGTTACGAGAGCTCTATCAGGCGCATTCAAAAACGGATCCAATGAGCTTTTTTGTCGGCAATGAGGTCTACGACCATCTTGAAAAGGTCGTCGACCGGTTTGACGACGTAGCAAACGTCTTGCACGGCATTGTCATCGAGCACGTTTAACCGGTCCGAGAGTAAACGAGATGAATGCCGCAGCGCTCACCCTGCCGTTCCTGATCGGCTTGATCGCGGTCGCGCTCGCTTTCGATTTTCTCAACGGCATGAACGATGCCGCAAATTCAATCGCGACCATTGTCTCAACGCGCGTCCTTCGTCCGATTTATGCGGTGGCCTGGGCTGCGTTTTTCAATTTCGTCGCGTTCCTTTTCTTCGGGCTCCATGTGGCGGAAACGGTCGGGCGCGGCATTGTGGAAGCCGATGTGGTCAACGCGCATGTCATTTTCGGCGCTCTTGCAGGCGCCATCGTGTGGCAGGTCTTTACCCAACGGCTTGGCATTCCGTCATCGAGTTCGCACGCCCTGATCGGAGGGTTGGTCGGGAGCGGCATCGCGAAGGCCGGAGTTGACGCGGTGGTGTGGTCGGGTGTCATCAAGACAGCGGTCGCGATTTTTCTTTCGCCCGGTCTTGGCTGCCTGCTGGCATTGATATTGATGCTGATCGTGTCCTGGATGTTCATCAAATCGACGCCCTACGGCATCGACCACATTTTCCGGCGCGTGCAGTTCATATCGGCATCCTGTTATGCGCTCGGCCACGGCGGCAATGACGCACAAAAAACCATGGGCATCATCGCGGTTCTGCTCTACTCGCAAGGCAGCCTTGGGGCGAAGTTCTACGTTCCGTTCTGGGTTGTCATCGCCTGCCAAATTGCGATGGCTGCCGGCACAATGGCGGGCGGCTGGCGGATCGTCCGCACCATGGGGTCGCGCATAACGCGGCTGACGCCCATGCAGGGCGTGTGCGCGGAAACGGCCGGGTCGGCGATGCTTTTTGCCGCGACCTGGCTGGGGATTCCGGTTTCAACGACGCACACAATCACCGGTTCAATCATCGGTGTCGGTGCAGCCAAGAAAGTGTCGGCCGTGCGATGGGTCGTCGCGCGCGAAATCGCCACGGCCTGGGTTCTGACGATCCCGGCTGCCGGGCTTTTGGCGGCATTTTTCTATTGGCTCAGCAGCAGCATTCTTCCTTGATCATGCGGCGACGCGCGAGAGGAATCCCTCGACTTCCCGGCGCAATTCGGTCGCCGCGGCCTCCACCGCCTGCGACGCGCTGAGTACGCTCTCGGCCGACTCTCGGGTCTGCAAAGCGGCGCCCGAGACCTCACCCAGCACATCGACCACGAGTTTTGCGCCGTCGGAAGCGCCGGCGACATTTTGCGAGATTTCTCCCGTCGCCGCGCTCTGCTCCTCGACGGCCGCTGAAACGGCGGTGGCGCAGCTGTCGATATCCTGCATGCGGCTCGCAATGCGGCCAATTGCCGAGACGGCACTGGAAGTCGCGGCCTGCACACCCGTGATGAGCTTGGCAATGTCTTCTGTTGCTTTTGCTGTCTGTACGGCCAGCGATTTGACTTCCGAAGCGACGACCGCAAAGCCCTTGCCTGCTTCACCGGCGCGTGCGGCCTCGATTGTGGCATTGAGGGCCAGCAGGTTGGTCTGGCCCGCGATGGCGCGTATGAGCTTGATCACGTCGCCGATCTTCTGCGCGGCATTCGCGAGGCCATTGATCCGGTGATTTGTACCCTGCGCTTCGGATACCGCCGCGCGCACGATTTCCATCGTCTTGGCCAACTGGCGCCCGATTTCATTGATCGAGCCCGCCAGCTCATCGGCAGCCACGGCCGCTGTTTCGACATTGGCCGAAGCTTCGTTTGAGGCGGAGACCGCTCCCTCTGCACTTTGCGACGTGTGTCCGGAACTTCCGAACAGCGTCGTCGCCGTCATGTGCATCGTCTTGGCGCCCTCGGTGACCGTTTTCAGATGATCCTCGACACGTTGACGAAATACGGCGATCGCCTGCTCGATAACGGCGCGGCGCTGCTGCTCCTCCTGCATCGAAACTCTTTCGCGCTCCGCATCACGACGCTCCGTAATGTCTTCATGCGTCGCGACCCAACCACCTTCGGCCATCGGTCTGTTGATCACGGCAATCGAGCGGCCATTCGCCGACTTGACTTCGTTGGTCGTGGTCTTGCCCGACTTCATGGCGTCGATGAGTTGACTTCGGTAGGCGACCGGATCGCGCGAGAAACTTCCGTTCTTGATGCGGTATTCGAGCAGGGCTTGCAGTGTACATCCCGGCTTAACGACATCCGGCGACAACCGGTACATTTCCATGTAGCGCTGGTTGCAGACGACGAGGCGTTCGTTACCATCGAACATGCACAGGCCCTGGGACATGTTGTTGATCGCAACGCGCATCCGCTGGTTGTCTACGCGCAGCCTCCTGGCAAGCCGGACGATTGTCAGCGACATGGCAAGAATGCCGGCGAGAGCCGCAAGAATGACGGTGCCCATCGGCTGCGAAAGCGATGTCGCCTGGAAGGCGCCGGGCGGGAACATGTAGTGGAGAATGAGATAGCAGGCGGCGAAGGCCGACAGCCCGACCAGCATGGCGGTACGCCAATCACGTGCGAAAACGTGTGCGGAAGTCGTCTCGGCCATGGTCGCGTCCAGACAGGCCGGGACGGTATTCCCCAACACGTTTTTTTGCAGTTAATTGCCGGACATAAGAGGTTAATCGAAGTTTAATGAAGGCCGCCGGAGGTGGGGATGTCGAAATTGCGAGCGGCTGAATGCCGTCAGTTTATTCAAGCCGTGATCGAGAAGGCGGAGGCCATGCGTGTGCCAGTCTCGGTCGCGGTCGTGGGCCCCGAAGGCCACCTGATCGCCGTCGAGCGCATGGACGAGGCAGGTTTTATTACCCCGGAGACGGCGATTGCGAAGGCCTTCACCGTGGCGGCCTTCCGTTCGATGAGCCCGCGATTCCCGGACGGGCTGGTCATCCAGCAGTGGTTCAAGGAGCGAAATCCCCAGCTGCTCGTCAGCCTTGCCGCCATGACCAATGGCCGGATAGCCGCAAGCGGCGGCGCTGCCCCGGTCTTCAGGGGCGATGACATGGTCGGCGCCTATGGAATTTCCGGCGGCACCTCGCAGCAGGACGAGGAGATGGCAATTTATGCCCGTGAAAAAACAGGTTGGGCTCAGAGCCCCGAGCATGACACGACTGACCCGGAGGTGAAGGCGCATATCAATGCGCTTTACGCCAAAGCCGGAATCACCAACCGCAAGCTTTGACAAATTCCGGGAGCATCGCATGACGCAATCGAACGCAGCACGCAACGACGAGGGCACGGTCTGGGACGGACGCGTCGAGGACGACGCGCTCTTGCGGGGCAAGGGATGCTTTGGCGACGATATCAAGCCAAATGATGCACTGGCCGCCCACTTCATACGTTCACCGCATGCGTTTGCGAAAATAGAGCGCATTGACGTCTCCGCGGCCAGGGCTGCGCCGGGCGTCGTCGCCGTGTTGACAGCCGACGACCTCGCCGACGCGCATTACCACTCGATATCGCATCCGGTTCCGATTCCGGGGCGTGGCGGCAAACCGGCAATCGGTCCACATCGGCCGGCGTTGGCCGAGCAACGCGTCATGCATGTCGGAGAACCGGTCGCGGTCGTCATCGCAAGAACGGCCGCTGCCGCACAGGATGCGGCAGATCTGGTGGTTGCCGAATACACGCCGCTTGAAGCGGTAACCGACATCCGGAACGCGATGAAGCCGGGGGCGCCGCAACTCTGGCCCGAGGCGCCTGGAAACATCGGCTTTGAATGGATGGCGCCCCCCGATCCCGACGGCAGAAAACAGGGTGCGCTCGATCGTGTTTTTTCGGAAGCCGCGCATGTTGCGCGCATCGAATTGATCAACCAGCGTCTCGTTGTCGCGTCGCTTGAGCCGCGTACGGCAACCGCAAGCTTCGATGTGGCCACGAAACGCTACGTGCTCCGGTGCGGCACACAAGGTGTCGGCGGAATGCGCATGCACCTTGCCGAGTCACTCGGGATCAAGCCCGAAGAACTGCTTGTGCTGACGGACGACGTCGGCGGCGCTTTCGGGATGAAGGCCGCGACCTATCCGGAATATGTCGTGCTTCTGCATGCGGCCCGATCACTCGCAAAGACGGTCCATTGGATGTCGACACGTTCCGAAGCGTTTGTCACCGATAACCAGGGACGCGACTCGTTGTGGATCGTCGAGCTTGCCCTCAACAAGCGCGGACGCTTTCTTGGCTTGCGCGTTCAGGGAATAGGCAATACGGGCGCCTATTTCACCGGCATCGCCCATTTCATCGTGACGACGCATATTTCCGGCTGTCTGCCGACGGTCTACGACATCCCGATCGCCCAGGTGAATTCGCGGTGTGTGTTCACGAATACGGTGCCGACCGGACCCTATCGAGGAGCAGGACGTCCCGAAGCGAGTTATCTGCTCGAGCGCGTTATCGACGCCGCCGCCGATCTGACCGGCATCGATCCGGCGGAACTGCGGCGCCGGAATCTCATCGCGCCGGAGAAAATGCCTTACACCACGGCCTTCGGGAATACTTACGACAGCGGGGAATTTCCGGCCGTGTTCGAGCGGGCGCTGACTTTGGCCGACTACACGAACTTCCCGGGGCGAAAAAAGGCGTCAAAAAAAGCCGGCAAATTGCGGGGCATCGGTATCGGCTGCTATCTGGAAATTGCCGGCGCATATCCGGAAGAGGGTGCGCGCATCAGCTTTCCCGGCAATGGCAAGGTGCAGGTCAGCATTGGCTCCGGAGCCAGCGGGCAGGGGCATCAGACGGTATTTGGCGCTGTTGCCGCACGTCGTCTCGGGATAGCCGCGTCGGCAGTCACTTTGCTTGCCGGCGATTCCGCGCGCGACGTTCCCGGTTTCGGTGCGGTGGCTTCACGCTCGGCCATGATGGTCGGAAGTGCAATCGCGCGCACTGCCGATTTGGTGCTGGAAAAGGGTAAAAAGGTCGCCGCCATGCTGTTGCAGGCGGCGGAAACCGACGTTGCCTATCGCGACGGCAAGTTCAGCGTGAAGAACCGCGAGGTCTCGCTGTTCGAAGTTGCGGAGCGCGCGGCGGAACTCAGGCGGCAGGGGGTGATCCCGGAAAGCCTGGACACGCAGGGCGGGGTAAAGTTGCCTCCCTCATTCCCGAACGGCTGCCACGTCGCTGAAATCGAGATCGACCGCGCCACCGGCGCGGCAGAAATCGTTGCATATACGGCGGTCGGGGATTGCGGGAACGTGCTCAACGACACCATCGTCGAGGCGCAGATCCATGGTGGCGTGGCGCAGGGTATAGGCCAGGCCCTCACCGAGTGCACAATTTACGATGCGGGCGGGCAACTGGTGTCCGGCTCGTTCATGGACTACGCGATGCCTCGCGCGGATATCGTTCCGCCGATGAATGTCGAGCATCACGTGGTTGCGTGCCGTACCAATCCAGTCGGTGCGAAAGGGACCGGTGAAGCCGGCACGACGGCGGCGCCGCCGGCCGTGATGAACGCCATTCTCGACGCGCTGCCGAAAGGTGCTCAGCTTGAAATGCCGGCAACGCCTGAGCGCATCTGGCGTGCTCTGCAGCGCGCGGCGCCGTCGGCGTGATTACTACTGCGCCACGTCGATTTTTACCGTGGTCGTAATGGTCCGCCAGTGCTTCATTTCGCCGGCGAGCCACTCCTGGGCGTCGGCGAGTGACTTGTTTGGGACCACGTTGAAGTTCTGCTTGTGGAGTTTTTCGATGGTCTCCGGCGAATTCATGACCTTGTTGATCGCCTGAAACAAAGCCTCGAGCACCGGCTTCGGCGTTGCCGCCGGCGCGAACAAGCCATTCCAGGCCACGGTGCCGACATCGGCATAGCCGACCTCCTGCATCGTCGGAATATCCGGATATTCCTTCAGCCGCGTATGATTGACGACAGCAAGCGCGCGGAATTTGCCGGCCCGGACCTGCCCGGCGCTGGAGGCCACATTGAGAAATGCGGTCTGCGCATCGCCGCGCAGCAGATCCTGAATGACGCCGGACGCACCGTTCTTGTTCGGCAGCCCAACCATGTCGAGATCACCGGCGCGCTTGGCGAAATAGGCCATGTCGTAGTGCGGATACGACCCGATGCCGACGGTTCCGTAGCGGATCTTCCCCGGGTTCTTTTTGGCATAGGCGACCAATTCGGACACCGATTTCACCGGGAAATCATTTGCGGTGCCAACCAGCAGAAAGGCCGGTATGTCGACAAGATTGGTCACTGCGACGACGCTCCTGGCATAGTCGGAGCTCATCTTGTTGGCGTAAATGATCGGGGTGATGGTGTTGGTCGACACGTTTCCGATCATCAACGTATAGCCATCGGCCGGAGCCTTGATCATTTCGTCGATCGCGAGCATGCCGAAAGCGCCCGGCTTGTTGAGCACGACAAACCCTTGACCTGTCATCTTCTGGAATTCGTCGCCGACAATCCGCGCAACGATATCTGTGGCACCGCCCGGCGCGTAAGGCACGATGACTTTCACAGGGCGGTTTGGGTATTTTTCCTGGGCCGCGGCCGAACCGATGATCAAGGCAAATGCAGCAACGAGCGTGGCGGTCAGAAGTCTCATGCAATCCTCCCCAAAAGTTACCGCGCCAGTTTCTTGTTCAGCGGCAAATCTGCCGATTGTCCGTCAGCTTGCCTTGATGCCGTGCAGGCTGTGGGAAGCATCCTTGACCGTGAAAAAGACGACGTCGCCGTCCGAGGTCGCCTTTCCTGCATGCACGGCATTGGCCGGAATGTACACGACGGAGCCCGGCTTCACGTCAATTTCCTTGCCGCCAATATTTGCACGGAATGTCCCTTCGAGGACGTAGATCCACTGCTCATTCGGGTGAGAATGCGGTTCGGCGCCCGTACCCGCTTTCATGCGCATCAATCCAACGATCATGCGGTCGCCTTCGACGCAAGGTCCATGCGCCGTCGAATAAGCCGGACCGCCCATGATTTTCTGGACGGTACCGAGATCAAAAACATACTCGCCCGGAGCGGCGCGCTTGGCGCCGGGCGTGCGTGCGACAGGACTATCGGGCATGACCATCTCCCGCAGAGATCGAAAGGAAGATGTTAATCGACGCTGCACCGGCGCGCCAGTCGATGCAGGCGCTCAAAAACACCTTTTAGCCACGGTCTGAGCTATAGCTGGGCTTCGTTTGCGATTCGGGGGGAACTCATTTCGATGAAGCTGGTTCGCGTTGTCTTTGCGATTTCAATTCTGGCTACACTCGGCGGCTGCGCCGACAATTATGTTCCCAAAGCAGAGCCGAGTTTTTACCGGAATCTGGCGCAGCCGGGCGCGGAGCTTGATGCGACCGCGGCCGCGTCGATGATTACCGGCTATCGTGCCAATAATGGTCTGCCCGCGGTCGTGCTTGACCAGGAACTGATGCGGCTTGCAAAGGAGCAGGCAGAAATCATGGCGAAACGCGACAAACTCGACCACGGCGCCGGCAAGCCGTTCGTGCAGCGACTCAAGATTTCGGGCTATGATGCGAAGCGGGCAGCAGAGAACATTGGCGCCGGCTACCACACACTGGCCGAGGCGTTTTCAGGCTGGCGGGACTCCAGTCCGCATCGCGCCAACATGCTGCTCGCCGGTGCGACCCGGATGGGGATCGCGGCGGTTTACACGCCGACGTCGAAATACAAGGTTTACTGGTCGTTGATTCTGGCCGAGCCGGACGACTCGAAAAGCTGACGGGGTGAGCGGGCGCAAAGGCAGCCCGCCGATGCTGTCTCGCCCGCCGCACCGACGCGGAATTTCCTGCGTATCCAATTGAATTGATCAGTGAGGTCGGCTGATTGGCGTTTCTCTCAGGCTGGACCTCGACGTGCGGGCTGTCTAGTTTCGCTCCCCATGCCGGTCCTGCCTCGCGTCAAGGATTACGATACGCTCTATCGCCAATTCCGCTGGCAAGTGCCGGCCCGGTACAATATCGGCGTCGATGTCTGCGACCGCTGGGCGGACAGGGAGCCGG
>DATEKG010000162.1:0-13605 GCA_035277565.1 Pseudolabrys sp. | reverse complement strand
GCCATCATCGAGCACAAGGGAACGATCGACAAATATATGGGCGACGCCGTCATGGCGTTCTGGAATGCGCCCCTGAACGACGCCGACCATGAGATCAATGCCTGCGAGGCGGCGCTCGAAATGCTGCGGCGCGTCGACACGCTGAACAGGCAGCGAGAAAAACTGGCCGCTGCTTCAGGCCAGCGTTTCATCCCGATCAGGGTCGGCGTGGGAATCAATACCGGCCGATGCGTCGTGGGCAATATGGGTTCCGACTTGCGCTTCAACTATTCGGTGCTCGGCGACCCGGTGAATCTCGCCTCCCGACTGGAAGGGCAGTCGAAAAATTACGGGCTTCCCATCATCCTCGGCTCAAAGACGGCGTCCGTACTCACGAGCCGATTTGCGGTGCTCGAACTCGACTGCATCACGGTGAAGGGCAAAACCGAACCGGAATCCGTCTACACGGTGCTCGGTGATGCAAGCATCGCTTCCGATGAGCGGTTCGGCGCGCTGCGCCGCGACATCAACGAGATGCTTGCACGCTTTCGTGGCCGCGATTTCACCGGCGCTTCCGAACGAATCGAGTCATGCCGAAAGTCAGGACATGGCTTCGGCCTCGAATATCTGCTCAATCTTTATGTCGAGCGCATTCGCGCATTCGAGGAAACCCCCCCGCCCGCGGACTGGAATGGCGTCGTTGTGCTCGATACCAAATAGCGTGTGAGCCCAGCTAGTTTGACCTTCAACGGGAATAGGAAGGATCGCGCGTGCCGTTTCCTCTCCAATTTCAAAACGGAGATGTCGCCTGCAGGCACGACCTCATGTCCCCTTCGCCTCCGAACTTAAAGTGCCGACACGCACAGCTAAAATCGAATAAATTTAATGAAACAGCCAGGCAAATTGAGCACCTTGCACTCGCCAGGTGTTAAGAGTCTTTCGGATATTGTCGTCTCGCGACCTACCTAAGAACCCGCTCGGGTTTTCAGAACATCCAACTGGGAGCCCGAGCACTTTCTTATCAAGCTTCATGACGGCCATCGTTGTTCAGATTTGTCCGTCTCTCTCAGCCCGTGAAGTCGCCTTTTTCTCACTGCGACACATCTGTCTTATTCAAGCAAAGCCGCGTTCGCCGCAATTATCACGACTTTAAGTGCATCAACGGATAGCAATTTAGGCGAATATGACAAGAGTTTGCGCCAATCAGTGAAGTTCTTTTTAGCGCCCGCGCGAGCAAACTGCCGAAAGCTTGGCGCAATAATTTTCGAAAACCGAGGGCGCAATCATGTGGCGTCGGACTTTTTATGACAATTCGCTCGTCAAGATTACCCGAGGCTTGAGACATCTGCGCGGCGACGAGCGAGGCACAGTTGCCGTGATGATGGGTCTTGTTTTTCCGATCCTCATCGCGGTATTCGGCCTTGGAATGGAGATTTCCAATTGGTATTTAAGAGCGCGAGCGATGCAGAATGCGGCCGACGCCGCGGCCATTGCTGCAGCTTCGAATAATTCTCCCAATTACAATATCGAAGCGAACGCGGTTACCACCAATTATGGATTTACCGACGGCACTAACAACGTCACCGTGGTCGCTTCCAATGCTGCGCCCTGTCCTGCTGATCCTAATATCGCGCCACCATGTTACAGCGTGAAGATCTCGAGTCTCGTCCCGCTCTACCTCACAGAGGTGATCGGGTATCAAGGCAATGCCATCCTGAATGGCGCGCGCGAGCAGCTTCTGACGAGCAGTGCCCTTGCCGTGAACACAATTGTACAGCAGCCGATCTGTTTGTTGGGTCTCGACCATAGTGGACAGGCGATCCGCACCAATGGCGCACCGAACTCTAATTTCACTGGTTGCACGGTGATGTCCAATTCCGCGGCGGTGTGTAACGGTTCGGACCTGGACGCATTCATGGGGCTCGCCGCCGCCAACAACAACGGCTGCGGCAACAAGCAATATTCCGATATCCCACCGGTTTCGGACCCTTATTCCGCGCTCGCGTCCAATATTCCAAGCAATCTAGCGACGACGTGCTCAAACTCGTATCCGCAAGAATCGAAGCATGGCTCAACGTGGTCGGGGGGCACGGCATGGTCAGGCACAAAATCGTTGAGTGGCACGGCCGACTTGGCGGGCAACACGCTGATCTGTGGTGATCTGCGGCTCACTGGCGACGTCACAATCGATGCACCGAGCGGGGCTGTTCTCTACGTTCAAAACGGTCAGCTGGATTTACAGGGCCACACGTTCCGTACCGCAACCGGGTCTTCGGTCACCATCGTCTTCACCGGTGATAACGGTGGCTATATGCATATCCCGGATGACAATTCAGGTGGCTCAACCGGCGTGCTGGACATTCAGGCGCCCTCTGGCGGATCGTTCCCGGGCGTCGCGATTTATCAGGACCCGAGGCTTACCAGTGGCGTGAATCTATCTTACGCCGGCAACAGCCCCACCTGGGATGTTACGGGCCTCGTATACATGCCGAACGCGCATGTTACCTTGAGCGGCGCAATCAATAAATCGAGCAACGGCGCCGACTGCTTCGTCATGGCGGCTGATGACGTCACCATCAACGGCACCGGCAGCATTTACGCACAGTCGCCAAATGGCGCGGGCTGCAAAAGTGCAGGTTTAAACATGCCGACGGCGACCATTTCAGGGCGCGCCAAGTTGGTTTTCTGAAATTATCCGCTCGTTTCCGAAAAGCGCTGCTTTTTATCGACAATTGAAGCAATTCAAGTGCAAAGCCGCTGCATTGGGCAAAGTTCCTGGTAAGGCGCAGAAGGTATTTTTTTGCAGCCACATTGGAATAAGCACCACGGGCCAAAGGTGGGAAATGAGAAATCCATTCTCTCTTTCGTCGACCGTACACAATTTTAAACGATTGCCCACCGATCAGCGCGGAGGAATCGCGGTGATGATGGGCCTGTTGTTTCCGGTTCTTCTGGGCGTGCTGGGTCTGAGCTTTGAAATCGGTAGCTGGTATTTAAAGTCGCGCGCAATGCAGAATGCGGCTGACGCTGCGGTCATGGCAGCAGCCAGCAATTCCGAAGGCAATTACAACCTGGAAGCGGCAGCCGTTGCCGCTCACTACGGCTACGTCGACGGCACGAACCACGTAAGCGTAACGGCTTCCAATGATGCGACCTGCCCCGCGAGTGTCAACCCGCCTTGCTATAGCGTAACGATTTCCAGCGCCGTGCCGCTTATGCTGTCGCAGTTTGTCGGCTATTCGGGCAATCGGGTCAGTAACGGGGTTCAGGAAAGGGTCCTGACCAGCGCGGCAATGGCCGTGCAGACCAAAATTCAGCAGCCCATTTGTCTCCTGACCCTCAGCCAATCCGGCCAAGGCGTTCGCACCAACGGGGCACCGAATTCAAACTTTGCCGGCTGCAGTATCATGTCCGATTCTGCATCGACCTGTAACGGTTCAGATCTTCAGGCGAGCTATGGTTTGGCGGCCGGCAATAACGATGGCTGCGGAATCAAGCAAAAATCCGATATTCCTGTTGTGCAGGACCCATATTCCGTCTTGGCTGGCAACATTCCGGCCAACACATGTGGCGTCGGTACGACCGTCTATCCGCAGGAGCCAGTCAAGAAAAACGACCCGCCGCTGCCCGCAAGTAATCGTTGGTCAGGCAGCAAATCCATCACCACGCCGCTGCAGATGTGCGGAGACGTCCAGCTGACCGGCGACGTGGTCCTCAGCACTCCCGACAGCGCGACCGGCGCCGTCCTCGTGATTGAAAACGGGCAACTCGACCTAAATGGCCATACACTAAGTACGGCCAGTGGCTCAGCGCTGACGATTGTCTTTTCAGGCACGGCCGGGAATTACACGCATGCGCCGACAGACAATTCGACCGGACAAGGCGGGGTGCTCAACATCCAGGCTCCCAGTGCCACCACGGCTCTTTTTCCTGGCATTGCGATTTATCAAGACCCCAGCCTGAACAGCGGCGTCGACATTACCTACAAAGGTAACAACCCCGCCTGGGACATTACGGGGGCGGTCTACTTACCCAATTCTAACGTCAAAATGAGCGGCGATGTTAACAAGTCTAGTAACGGTGCCGATTGCTTCGTGATGGTGAGCAACAGCGTGCTCATCAACGGCACGAGCAATATTTATCAGCAAAGTCCGAACGGTGCTGGCTGCAAGCAGGCCGGCTTGAACATGCCGACAGCCACGATCCCGGCTCGCGGTCAGTTGGTCTATTGAAACACGGATCACCGAACATGTTCACGACCTTGCGAAACATAGGCGAATATGCGAGCCGAATTCGGAGCAGTCTGGCATTGCTTCGAGGCGACGAGCGGGGGGCATCCGCCCTCGAGTTCGCTATGTTTGCCAGCATACTCTCGTTTGGGCTCCTCAATACGGCTGATATTTCAATCTACATCTACAAGCGGATGCAGGTTGAGAATGCCACCGAAATGGCAGCCCAGGCTGCCTGGAAAGCATGTGATCCGTCACAAGGCTATCTTCCGGCGACGACAAGTTGCCCGGGATTGACGGCCGCCATCACGGCCGCTGTCCAAAGCACAGCTTTAGGAAATCATGTCGCGATCGCTGCAGGCTCGCCGACCGAGGGCTATTATTGTCTCAATAGCTCAGGGGCACTCCAATTTGTGGCTGCAGTCACCAGCAATCCACCGGCCGACTGTTCATCAACTGGAAATGTCGGCCAACAGCCGGCGGATTACATCCAAGTGACGACCACATATTCTTATGAGCCGATGTTTCCTGGCATTACTGTTGCCAGCAGGCTTTTTGCGACACCTATCGTGAAAACCAGCATGATGCGGCTGAACTGATCATGCGCTTTCGTAACTTAAATGTTCTTTCAGATGAACGCGGCACGACAGCGATTGAGTTTGCCATCGTCGGGCCGATTTTCATTTTCCTTTTAATTGGTATCTTCTATCTTTGCATGTGTATGTCGGTGGTCGCCGGCATGCATTATGCGGTCGAGGAAGGGGCGCGTTGCGCTTCAGTACGGACCACAATTTGCAGTGACCCAACTACGACGCTCGCCTATACGCAAAATCACTATTTTGGACCGAGCGGACCGCCCACTTTCAGCTATGACCCGGTCGCCGCCTGTGGCCACGCTGTGAGCGCCTCGATAAATTACGTCGTCGACCTGGGGCTGAAAGAAATTACGGTTCCTATCAGCGCGGCCGCCTGCTTTCCCTGACGCGTCTATAGTCCCCCCATGAAGCGTTCGATCACGCTCGCCGGGCATAAGACCAGTGTCACATTAGAAGACGAATTTTGGCGCGGAATGCGATTGAGCGCCCGTAATGAGAACGCCGCACTGATAACGTTCATATCTCACATCGACTCCGCCCGACAAGAAAGCAACAAACACAATTGGCCAAAAGCGGCCACGAACGAGGCCTTGTATTCCGGCTACCGTGACGCCTTTCGGAGAGCGCTATCCATTTGCTCTGCCCATGCCGGGTTGCGAGACTTAAGCGGCGCCAGCACATCGCCCGGCTGTTTTGCGACGGTCGTCATCTGCCGAGCACAGCGCCGCGCTTCATCCCAATTTGCGAGTGCGGCATAGCAACAGACCAGAACTTCCAGGCTGGTCCACCAGTTAGGGCGAACTTGCAGCGCCCGCGCGGCTGCCTCAAGACCAGCCTCCGCACGCCCCGAGAAAATACGTGCCAGCGCAAGTAAATTAAACCAGACAAAGTTCTGCGGATCATACGGGCTTAGGCGCAACCCATATTCAAGCGACGGAACGGCCTCAAATGCGCGTCCGCTGAACAGGAGGGCCATTCCCAATACAAGGTGGCCGAGCGCAAAACTGGGACTAATGTCGATCGCTTTTCGAGCCGCACTAATCGACTGCTCGAGCCGACCAGCATACGCGCTCACGATTGCAAGCGCGTAATGTGTATAGGGATTACGTTCATCGAGTTGGATCGCCTTGAAAGCCGCCTCCATGCCTTCCCGCAGATCCACGGTCGGATTCTCCGACCAGCCATAGGGAACGACGCCGGCACTCACGCGGCCAAGCCAGAGATGTGCTTCGGGTAAATCGGGGTCGAGCTTGCAAGCCTGGCGAAATAGTTCTCGTGCTTTCAGATGGTTTTCGCGGGTTACTTGATGAAAATGCCAGGTCCCGCGTCTCACGAGGTCCCATGCTGTCATATTGCCGGTGTGTCGAGCCGTCGCCTGCACACCCTCAGTTTTGAGCAGTTCTGGCTCGATTGCGCCCGCCACCCGCTCAGCGATTTCGTCCTGAATAGCAAATACCTCGGCGAGCTCGAGGTCATAGCGCTCGGCCCAGATATGTTTTCCCGACGTGGCGTCCACGAGCTGAACGGAAATCCGAATCCGCTCCCCTGAAGTGCGTACACTTCCTTCAAGCAAATACTGCACACCGAGTTCTTGTGCGACCTGCTTCGCGTCTATCGACTTACCTTTGTAAGCAAAACTCGAATTGCGAGCGATTACAAAAAACCAGCGAAACCGTGTCAGAGCCGTGATGATATCCTCGGTGATCCCGTCGGCGAGATATTCCTGCTCCTTCTCGCCGCTTGAATTGACAAGCGGCAAGACGGCAATTGAGGGCCGGAACAAGCGTTCGGCCGAGGCCTCGTCTGCCGCAGTCCTTCCGACCTGCTCCTGACTGGAAAGTTCGACGAAACGATACCCAATTCGCGGAACGGTAATGATCCAATCGCCGCCATCCGCGTTTGGTCCTAACTGCTTCCTCAGCGCTGCGATCTGAACCGAAAGATTACTTTCCTCGACAGCTGAATCGCCCCATGCGGCTCGCATTAATTCGGTTTTCGGCAAAACCCGTCCGGACGAGGCAACCAACGCATTGAGCAACTGCAGGCCTTTGCTGCTCAAGGCAACAGGCCGCCCCTCTCTGAGGAGCCTTCCGCGCTGTCTCTCAAGGATGAACGGTCCGAAGGCGAAATTGTCAGACATGCGCAAAGACTAATGGGTTTTTGGAAAAATTCGTAACTTTTCGGGACCGGATTCAAGACTTTTGCAGGCTAGCCATCGAGTTTACGCATCGTGATTTTCACTTACACAAGAAGAGCTTCTTCCATGACTATCCTCGAGACTATCAAACGGCCTGCAAATCTTGCCCCGGATAAAGCGTCCGTCGTGAAGGGTGGCGCAGGCTACTGTGCCGAACAAGGCAGCGACTATGAGCCTGGAGTAAGCGCCGAAACGGTCGGGTCAAAATCGCTTTGGCTCGGAATGATTTCGTTGCCACCAGGCAAACGAACGCGGGCACATGTTCACGAGCATCACGAAACCGCGCTTTACATGCTCAGCGGCGACGAAATGGAATTGTGGACTGGCGATCAACTCCAGTATCGCGACGTGGTGCAGCCGGGCGATTACATTTTCATTCCCGCCAACATGCTCCATGTTGCTGTGAACCGGGGCAATCGACCAGCCGTGTTCGTTGGTTCGCGCAATGAAGCTACGGCCCAGGAAAGCGTCGTGTTGCGACCCGACATGGATCCAAAGGTGCCTTGAGATTTAACTCGATTACCCCGCCGAGCGTTACTCGGCGGGGTTGCTGCAAGTGTCTACAATGTCCGCCGGACTCATTGACTGATACGTCCAGTCCGGCAAAATGCTCCATGCTTCGCTTCTCCTTCCGATGCTTGAGGCCGCGCAAACGGACCTCGTTTCACCATCAGACTGAAGCGCAGCACCCAATATCTTCAGCTATCCACAAGTTCGCCCGGACTGAGGCTGCGATCCGGCGGTTTACGGCGTCATCGCCGCGACGGTACGAGTTGTAAAATCAGTACGGTCGGCCAGTATGCGCAAAATGAAATCATAGAGGGCATTAGCCAATTCGGGGCGCTCGTCGCGGATGCGCTCGAAATTGACGCGTGTCAGGCTAAAAAGGGTGGTCGGCACTTCAGCGGACACGGTGGCAGAGCGAATGGTACGCCGGAAGAAGCCCATTTCGCCCACTACAGTATGCGTCGTCATGCGCCGCAAACGCAGTTTTTCACCATTGTGCTTTGTAACGTCGATCGCCAGACGTCCGCTGACAACGAGGTCGATCGTATCGGCAGGCTCACCCTCGCGATAAAGAACTTCCGCGCTGTCGACGTCCTTGCGCTCGAAATAACGAATAAGGTCGGCGGCTTTGACGCTCGTGCCGAGTTGCTGCTGAAACCACGACTCGAAGCTCGCAGGGCTTGTATCGATATCAAGTTTCGCGTGCGAGAGTAGCCGATCCTCGCACCAGGCCATCGCGCCGTGGACGTCATCGAATGGCCCGGGCGACTTGCCGCCAATGAGCACCTCACGCGCCAGAGCCGCGCGAGCAGCTCGCGACAATGCGGCATAGACGAGCATGACGCCGCGTCGGCCGCACAGATTGCGCAATTTGGTGAGGCTGGCGATCGCCGAAGAATCGACCCCCGAAACGAGGCTGAAATCAAGGATCACGTATTCGACCCGATCAGGCAGCGCTGACTCGATATCGGTGCGGATGCGGTCAAACAGGCCCTCGGAAGAACCGAAGAAAATGTAGCCGGATAACCAGTAGAGCTGGATTGCATTGCCGCTCTCACGCAAATATCTGGCCGCCTCCACCGAACGGTCGACATAACTTGCGAACTGCGCGCGCGTTATACGCCGACGCACGACACCGATTTGCGCGTAGTTGATGGCAAATAAAACACAGGCGCACACGATGCCGACCAGAACCCCGACAAGGTATCCATATTTAAGGCACACGATCATAATGCCGATCGCGAGGACCAGATCGAGCCAGGCGCGCCGGGAGAACGGCCGCCAAAGGGCCTCGCTAAGGAATGTGTAGCCAAGATAAAACACGAGGCCGGCAATAATCGGGATCGGCACCAGGCCGGGCAAGTTGAAACTGGCAATCCCGACTGCACCCATAACCAGAGCGCACGCGGCGCCACTCATTCGTGTTGCTCCTCCGGCATGCTCCAGCAGCTGGCTTGTTCCAATCTGCAGGCTGCTGGTGATTCCGCCGAAAGGTGCGGCGAGCAGACTCCCGATGCCGTGCGCGCGCAACTCGCAATCCAGGTCGCCCGACGTCTGACGCGAGACCTCGATGCTCGATATCTTGGTGATTATCGAAATGAGCGCCACGATCGCCACCGCGAACATTTCGGGGACTAACTTGACCATCATCATCCAGCTGAAATGAAGCGTGCGGGCGGCCTCGAGCGGCACCCATTTGATCAAGGTTCCCAACGAGGGCAAGTACCAGCCGTATCCGGGATCGGACAGCCGCAACATCCTCAGCACGAGAGCCCCGCCGAGCCACATGATGAGCAGCGCGCCGGGCATCGCGTATGGCGATTTGATCCAGCGGCG
Organism: Pseudolabrys sp.; assembly: GCA_035277565.1. Classification (GTDB taxonomy): domain Bacteria; phylum Pseudomonadota; class Alphaproteobacteria; order Rhizobiales; family Xanthobacteraceae; genus Pseudolabrys. The sequence continues at coordinate 4,261 of DATEKG010000162.1, read as the reverse complement.
GAGCGTCAACAGCAGACCGACAACCACAACGGCACTCGCAAGTTTCGCGACCTGGATCGTCGTCCAATGTTCGGAAATGCTGCTGAGAGCAAAGGGACGACCTGTCGTCATGCGAATTCCACCGGCGAGCAGAAACACCCCGGTCGCGGCAAGAAAACCGCCGACAACGAAATAGGGGACGAACCTGAAATACGATCCCCAGCGGAAGACGCCGAGGGCGTAAAGCGATGCACCCGTCAAAAAAGTTGCGGCCGTGAAGACCAGCATTACGGCCTGAACCGCTGTTTGCGGATTGCCGCCGGATGCCATGACGCCCGATCCCGCGGTCGCACTCAAGAGCACGAGGACCGTCCCGGTGGGAGAATCGATGCCGGTCGCGATCGGCGGGAGCGATGTCATCCAGGCGATCCAAAGGCCACAAATGCAGCTGCCGATCAGCATCGCCCAAATCGCTATCGGGATACCTGCGCTCAGTTCGCCCGGAAACATAAGGGCGCCGAACGAAACCACGTTGGCAATCAGGACAACCGACGCTACGAACCCGGCCGCCGCGTCCTTCAGGCAATCCCGGCCGGCCGCGCCCAGGAATGTCCAGGACCAGGGTGAGGTGCCAGCGCTGCGACGCATCGCAATATCATGTGCGCGCGTCACTTTCTTATGTCTGTCCATGCAGAGCCATGCAGGTGTGGTCGGCAAGCGGGAGCGATCGATAGAATGAGCCGGCACCTTGTCGCTGTCCAGTCCGGCATATACGGACGGACGTCCACAAAACTGACATGGGGCTGCAGGCGCTCCAGTGAGCTGACTCACATCGTGCAGCGGTGACTGTCTTGAACCGTGGCGGACAAATTTAAGCGTTCTGCGCTTCTGTACCCGAAGCGGGTCATGCGCAGGGCCGATCAAGTGGCCGCGCTCCTGCCACAAGAACGCGGCCCGGGCCACTGGGATCGGTTTGGGGTGAGATGTGTGGCGTCTCCCGACCCTAAGAGTGGCAGTGGCCTGATCGTTTAAGTAGGAAGTTTTTTAAGCTTTTTAAGATGACGGCGAAGCGCCCGCGCCATCCTTGCAGTTAAGCCCGCGTTGCGGTCATCTAAGCCCCTCGTGAGCAAGGCCAGGGAAAGAAGTAAGGTCGGTCATGGCGAAAAGTGCCGGTAAGGTCGCGCGTCGCTTGCGTTCGCAGCTCTGGTTCGACAATCCCGACAATCCGGGCATGACCGCGCTCTATCTTGAACGCTACCTGAACTACGGACTGACCTCGGAGGAACTCCGTTCGGGCAAGCCGATCATCGGAATTGCGCAAACCGGCTCCGATCTTTCGCCCTGCAACCGTCACCACCTCGAGCTGGCCCAACGCGTCCGCGAAGGGATTCGCGCCGCCGGCGGAGTCGCTTTTGAATTTCCGTGTCATCCGATCCAGGAAACAGGAAAGCGTCCGACAGCCGCGCTCGATCGCAATCTCGCCTATCTGTCGCTCGTCGAGGTGCTTTACGGCTATCCGCTCGACGGCGTGGTGCTGATGACCGGTTGCGACAAGACCACGCCGGCATGCCTTATGGCGGCGGCAACCGTGAACCTGCCGGCCATCGTTCTCTCCGGCGGCCCCATGCTGAATGGCTGGTGGAAAGGGGAACGCGCCGGCGCGGGCACCGTCATCTGGACGGCGCGTGAAGAACTCGCGGCCGGCCGCATCGACAATCGCGAATTCCTCGAAATAGCGGCAGCATCGGCCCCGTCCATCGGACATTGCAACACGATGGGCACCGCATCCACCATGAATGCACTGGCTGAAGCGCTCGGCATGTCGCTGCCGCGATGCGCGGCGATCCCCGCGCCCTATCGCGAGCGCGGCCAGATCGCCTACGACACCGGCATACGCGCCGTCGAGATTGTGCGGGACGATCTCAAACCCTCGGATATTCTCACCCGCAAGGCCTTCGAGAACGCGATCCTGGCCAATTCCGCGATCGGCGGATCAACCAATGCGCCGATCCATATCAATGCGATCGCCCGCCATATCGGCGTGAGACTTACGATCGAAGACTGGGAGAAGATCGGATACGACGTTCCGCTGCTCGTGAACATGCAGCCTGCCGGAAAATATCTGGGCGAAGAATATTATCGCGCCGGCGGCTTGCCGGCAGTGATGCACGAATTGTTCAAGGCCGGACGGATCCACGCCGACGCGTTGACGATCAACGGCAGGACCATGGGCGAGAATGTCAGGGACGCGCGGGCAAACGATGCCGACGTCATCAAGCCTTATGGCGCGCCCATGAAAAAGCAGGCCGGCTTCAAGGTCCTCAGGGGCAACCTGTTTGATTCCGCGATCATGAAAACCAGCGTGATTTCGGACGATTTTCGCGCGCGCTATCTTTCCAACCCGAAGGACAAGGATGCCTTTGAAGGTCGCGCGGTCGTCTTTGACGGACCGGAGGATTATCACCACCGCATCGACGATCCCGCACTCAAGATTGACGAGCACACATTGCTATTCATGCGCGGCGCCGGTCCGATCGGCTATCCGGGCTCGGCGGAAGTCGTGAACATGCAACCGCCGGCTGCCTTGATCAGGAAAGGCATCACGTCGTTGCCCTGCATCGGCGACGGCCGGCAATCGGGGACCTCGGGCTCGCCGTCGATCCTCAATGCATCGCCCGAGGCCGCTGCGAACGGGGGACTCGCCCTGCTCAAGACCGGCGACCGCGTGCGCATCGATCTTCGCAGGGGGACGGCCGATATTCTTGTCTCGAAAGCGGAACTGTCACGGCGGCGCGCGGCATTGCTCAAACGCGGCGGTTATCGTTACCCCGACAGCCAGACGCCGTGGCAGGAAATCCAGCGCGGCATGGTCGATCAACTCGCCGACGGCATGGTGCTCAAGCCCGCGGTGAAATATCAGCGCGTCGCGCAGAAGAGCACGCCGCGGGACAATCATTAGAAGATGCGCGAGGCCATGCCATTTTCTCCGCTCATTCCCGCGAAGGCGGGAATCCGGAAGCAACCGCGAAACCAAATTTTCCTGGACCCCCGCGTTCGCGGGGGTGAACGGGTTGTTGATTTGCGTACAGAGATGTGAGGTGCACCGTGAGTGACCGGCTGAAAAACAAACTCGCGCTTGTGACCGCAGCCGGCCAGGGAATTGGCCGCGCGATCGCGGAGGCCTTCATCGGCGAGGGCGCGCGCGTCATCGCAACCGATGTCGCGCTCGACAAGCTCAAGGGCCTCAAGAGCGCGAAATCCGCAAAGCTTGATGTCCTGTCGACCAGGGATGTCGATGAATTTGCAGCTTCGATCGGCGAGGAGCTCGGCGCGCTCAATATCCTTGTGAACGTCGCGGGCTATGTGCACCAGGGATCGGTGCTCGACTGCGGCGAGAAGGACTGGGATTTTTCCTTCGACCTCAACGTCAAGTCCATGCATCGCACGATCAAGGCCTTCCTGCCGGCCATGCTGAAGAACGGCGGCGGTTCGATCGTCAACATGTCGTCGGGCGTGTCATCCATCAAGGGCCTGCCCAACCGTTACGTCTATGGAGCGACCAAGGCCGCCGTGATCGGCCTGACCAAGGCGGTCGCGGCCGACTTCATCACCAGGGGGATCCGCTGCAACGCCATCTGCCCGGGAACCATCGTGTCGCCCTCGTTCGAGGAGCGGGTCGAGGCCGTGGCCAGACAGACCGGAGCGCCACTCGAACAGGTGCGCAAGAATTTCGTCGCCCGGCAGCCCATGGGCCGGCTCGGCACGGCCGAGGAGGTTGCCGCGCTCGCCGTTTTCCTGGCCTCCGATGAATCGAGCTACATCACGGGCCAGCCGCATCTTGTCGACGGCGGCATGGCGATGTAGGCCACCCGCCGCGCCCGATTCACCTCACGTCGGACTTGCTTTTCGAAGGGCGAAAGACCGATGATTTACCTTCGGCGGGTGGCCCCCTGCGGGAACACCAGGCCAACGGCATTGATAACAAAGAAGAATATGCGTGGGCGAACAGCCCGGGAGGAATGAATGGCATCGGTCGCGATCCGCGACGTGCGAAAGGCCTTCGGCGCGACCAGCGTGATCCGTGGCGTCGACATTTCCATCCACGATGGAGAATTCGTCGTCCTGGTTGGACCATCGGGCTGCGGCAAATCTACCCTGCTCCGCATGATCGCCGGCCTGGAAAACATCACCGCCGGCGAGATTCGCATCGGCGAGCGCGTCGTCAACAATATTCCGCCGAAAGAGCGCGACGTCGCCATGGTGTTCCAGAATTACGCGCTCT
>DATEKG010000161.1:0-2865 GCA_035277565.1 Pseudolabrys sp. | reverse complement strand
CGCCTTGATCGACGACGAGGAGGCAACCCTCAAGCGTTTCCGCCGGCGCGGCGCGTCGATCGCGCTTGAACCGGCAAACACCGCCTACGAGGTCCGGATTCTTCCTCCCAACCGCGTACGAATTCAGGGCAAGCTTGTCGGACTTTTCCGGCGGTACTAACTAGTCGTCCGCATCGCGATCTTCGGCGCGTGGCGCCGCCTCACCTGGATCCCTCCGCGGCGGGACTTGCTGAACTTCGGCATCCGCCGATATTGCGGTCGGATGATGGGCCCACGGGCGGTCGTGCCCCGGCGATAAAACGCCGGTCTGCTTGAGACGCTCGCCTGTCCAATGCAGACCGATAGCGCCACGGGCCCGCGATGCGGTCCGATCGATCATGAGGGCCTGGCAGGATCCGCGCCCTTCCTGTTGGGTGATCACGACGCTTGCGCGCATGCAATCTTCCGCGAGAGCTTCCGCGGACAGTGAAAATGCGATCAGCCGGCCATCGCCAATTCGTCCGATGCAGCCAACAGCATCGCATGTCACCCCGTTTTTCAAACTGGCGTCTTTTGGACTGCGCCCATCTGCATCTGCGGCGAGCCATTCCTTTATCGCAAATTCGTCGCGCCCGATGAATAACGCGGATAAGCGTCCATCGCCTGCGCGAAAGGCAGCGGAGTGACCATCACCGGCGACGAGAATGTCCGGCTGTGGCGCAGTTACCGCCCAGGCGATGGCAGCAATTCCGGCGAGCGCCCCGCTCCAGCGAAGCGGCGTCCGCATCAGGCAGATCATGAGCAGCGCCGCAGTGCCAAGCAATAACGGCCCTGTATCGAACGCGTGAACGCGTCCGACGGCGCCTGGAATGCTTGCAACCCACAGTGCCACGGCATTCATCCAGTCAATGCCCCACGCCATCGCGCGCCAGAAGAAGTCGTCGAATCCGAGCGGCATGGTGAGCACCCCCAATATTCCCATGGGCATCACAACCGCGGAGACAATCGGCATGGCCAACAAATTGGCCAAAACCCCGTAGGGAGCGAGCCGATGAAAGTGGTAGGCCGCGTAAGGCGTGGTGGCGAGGCCTGCGACCAGCGAAGCAAGCAGCAGGCTTGCAATTTCACGTATGCCCCAAAACGCCAGGCGCATGCCGAGCGAACTGTCGGGATCCGCTTTCCACGGCAACCCATGCTGATAGGTTGCAATCAAGGCGAGGGTCGCTGCAAACGACATCTGGAAACTGGGGTGCACAATCGCCTGTGGCGCAAAAATCAGGACCGCAATGGCGGCGACGGCGATTGTCCGGAACGTCAAGGTCGGGCGATCGAAGATTACGCCGAGCAAGACGATCGCGATCATGATGTAGGAGCGCTGTGTGGCAACTTCGACGCCAGACAAAAGAAGATAAAACGTTGCTGCCAGCAGCGCCGCACCTGCGGCCCATTTCTTTATCGGGTGGCGGCCCGCAAACGAGGGTATCAGTGCCAGCACGGCCCGAATAACGAAGAACACAATCCCGGCGACGACAGCCATGTGATAGCCGGAGATCGACAAAACATGCGCAAGGCTTGATACATACATCGCGTCATTGACGGGCGTGGATATGGCGTCGCGCTTGCCGGTTATGAGCGCCGAGGCAATCGATCCATCATCACCGGCAATTATCGAACGAATGCGCTTGTCGATCGACTCGCGCACGGCATCGATGGCCGAGGAGTATTGCAGCCAGAGCCCCCTTGCCGCGGAAGATTGCGTCGACTTGATTTTTCCCAGCGCGTAGCCCGAGGCTCCGATCTGCTGGAAAAACATGTCACGTGCAAAATCATAGCCGCCGGGACGAAGCGGCTGCATTGGTGGTGAAAAATGCGCCTTGAATTCGACAAAACTTCCGACTGCCGGTGCCGTTCCCTTGCGGACGGCAACACGGACGCGTGCCGGCTTCACGGCAATATTGTGCGCATCGAACCGTTCGACACGCACCACAATTCTGTCGCTGCGTTCGCGTTCCTCGCGAATCTCGACAAAGCCGGCGAGCGTGACGCTCGGCAGTGAAGCCTGCAAAATCGGGTGGGCGATGCGCGCGGTCTGCAAAGTCGCCGTGGCAAAACCCGTTCCGGCCGCCGCCAGCGCGATTGCCAGCGGAAATCCGATTGCCCGATGCCTCGCAACAAATGCAATCGCCAGGGCACCCGCGCTTGCCGCCATCGAGGCCCACCAGGCCGGTTCGCGATCAGCGGCAAAATACGCGGCGATGCCGGCGCCAAAGGCGACCGGCAACCATGGCATCAGCCGGCCGGGCGCAACCTCAGCTGCAATCCATTGTGACAGGAGCCCACGGAGCCGGTTCGCGGCGTCTGCCAGACCATCCGGCAGCAGCAAGCCGGCTGGCGGCCTGATGCCCTCGATCCCGGGGGCCCAGGTCTTTGCTCGCGGCCCCGCGCGTCCGTTTTGGCCATTGTGCCGGGTCAAGGCGCGGCGCCTCCCCGACGCGTGCCACTACAACCTATGAGATTATAGCGCGATCACAGGTTGTGGCCAGTGGGAGCTGTGGAAGACGGGGCGTCAGCCTTTCGCGACGACTTCCTTCGCGAACGTGTCGCGCAAGCCGATCGTTCGGTTGAACACAGCCTTTTCGGGGCGCGAGTCGGAATCAAGGCAAAAATAGCCCTGCCGCTCGAACTGGACCGGCTCCGCGGCATTTCTTTCAAGCAGGGCGGGCTCGATGCGCGCATCGCCAAGCGCTTCAAGGGAATGAGGATTGAGGTCACCGGCAAAGTTCGTGGCGTCGGGATCGGCTTTGACGAACAGCGGGTTGTAGAGCCGGACCTCGGCGGCCGCCGAGTGAGCGGCCGATACCCAATGGATCGTCGCCTTCACCTTGC
>DATEKG010000160.1:0-2692 GCA_035277565.1 Pseudolabrys sp. | reverse complement strand
GATCCGTTGCCGCGCCTCATATGATGTCCTCGCGCAACAGAAAAAGCTTCAGCTCAACATCCGCTGCGCGAGTCAAAGCTACAACTTCGATCTGCGGGCGAGCGCCGATTATTCGGCGGGCGCCATCAGCGGTGTCTGGAGCGAATCGACCCACAACGCCGCCGGAACCATTTCCGGGCGCGCCGAGGGCGATCGCTTCCAGGTTCTGGCGAGCGGCCCATCGTTCGCCGCCACCCTGACATTGATCACCCGCGGCGCGCGGCAATCCGTCCTGATCAGATCACAGAACGCCCAGGCAAGCATCAGGGGCGCTTCGATCAATCTCAAACGAAGCTAGCAAAGCAAGGCGTGGATGGCCGGAACAAGTCCGGCCATGACGGACTGAGAGACTTCGTCACACACTCTGCGTCATGCCCGGCTTTATGCCGGGCATCCACGTCTTTCTTCATCGCGCGCAGCAAAGCAAGGCGTGGATGGCCGGAACCCGCCTTCGCTCGCATTGCGAGCTTCGGCGAGGCAAGCAAGTCCGGCCATGACCAAGTCTGGTCAACCTCAATTACTTTTGCCCCAGTCGAACGGCCTTCATTCGGTCGACGATCGCAGCAGCGATCGCTGCGATGTGCGGCGCACGATCTTGCTGAGGAAGGTGGCGATCGGCCGCAGCATGAAGAGATCGGCGATGAGCGCTGCGACCATGGCGAAGGCGCTGAGCCAGCCGAAGAGCCGCAGCGAGGGAAGGCTCGAGAGCACGGTCATTGCCAGGCCGCAGGCAAGCACGGCGGAGGTCAGGATCAGGGGCGGCCCGACCAGAATGGTCGCCCGCTCGACGCCGACCGCGGGATCAGGATCGGTATCCTCGATCTGCAGACGGTTGAGGAAATGGATGGTCGCGCTCAGGCCGAGACCGAACGAAACCGTCAGCGCAATGACGCTTGCGAATTGCAGACCTTGCCCGAGCACCAGAAGAATGGTTCCGGCGAGCACGATCGGGAACAGTCCCGGCAATATGCTGATGAGCATCACGACCGGCGACCAGAACGCCAGACCGATAAAGGCCGCGACGAAGACGATTTCGATCGTCAGGCCGTCGCTGAGCTTGTCGATCATGAGGGCGCTGTTGCGGGCGGCAATGACGGAAAGGCCTGTCACCGCGATCCTGTAGCCGGGATATTTCGCCCGGATGGCGTTGAGCTCGCGATCGACGCGATCGACGATCGGCAGCAGCTGGCTGGCATCGGAATCCGGCACGCGCCCGCTGACGATGACCGCATCCTGCTCGGCGGAAATGAAGCGTCGCGTGAGATAGGGCGGCAGGAGATCGACATATTCCTTCAGCGTCGCGGTGTCCGACCTGTTCAGCTTTTCGGCAAGCCAGCGGCGCAGCGTATCGAGCGACCAGACATTCCCGACACCCGGCTCGTGTTCGAGCAGGGAATGGACGTCGGCGATCACCGCAAGGGTTTCAGGCGCGTAGAGCGAAGCCCCTTTCGGGAACTGGATATAGACGTCGAACGGATTTGCGCCGGTGAGCTTGACGTCGAGGCGATGGCTGGCCTGGACGGCCTGCTCGCGGTCGGGGACCTGATCGGCGAGGCGGTAGCGCGGCTGCAGCAGGCTGTAGCCCAGCGAAAGGCCGGCAACGACGACCAGGCTGATGGCCGAATAGAGACCCGGCCGCGCGACCATATGGATCGCGATCCAGCTGCAGAGACGCCGCAGGATATTCAGCGCGCTGTCCATGTTGCGCACCGCGGCGACAAAGCCCGCCTCGTTGCGGATGAGCAGGATGCCGAGCAGGGGCACGCCGAGAAGAATGGCGAGCAGCGCCACGGTGACGGCAACGAGGCCGGCTTCGCCGAAGGTTCTCACCAGGTCGGACTGCGAGAACTGCAGGGCGATGAAGGAGACGCCGGCCGTCGCATGGGTCAGCACGCAGGCCGGGCCGACAATGAGCAGGGCGTTGCGGAAGGCGGTCACCTTGTCGTCGCCGGCCAGCAGGCGATCGCGGGCCGCGAAAGTGATCTGCATGCTGTCGGAGAAACTGATGACCATGATCAGCGGGGTCATCACGTTCAGGAAGATGTTGAGGCTGAATCCGAGCCAGCCGAGCGCTCCCAGCGCCAGAAGGATAGCGACGAGCGGCGGTCCCGCCGCGATGAACATGAATGACGGCCGGCGGAAGAAGATGATGGCGATGAGGCAGCCGACCGCAAAGCCGAGCGTATTGTAGACCAGCCGGTCGCGCTGGATGGCGTTGCGGATTTCCAGCTGCATCACCGGCACGCCGGACAGTTCGGCCTTGAGTCCGCTGCCCGCGAGTGCGGTCCTGATCTCGTTGCGGATCGCGGCGACGGTCGGGCCGAGCCCGTCCGGCCCGGTCACCTGGGGTTCGAGCGCAAGCACCATCAAAGTCAGCTTGCCGTCATCCGAGAGCATCTTTCCGCGGATGATCTCGTTCGACGTCACGCGCTTGATCAGCGCCTGATAGTCGGCGCCCTGGGGCAGCGGCGTCGGAAACAGCGGCGGCGGAATCTGTCCGCCGCTGTCGGGCGGCTCGCGCGCCGAGAAAATCGATATCAGCCCGCGCGTGCCGTCGAGGAGCTGGAGATTGATCGCGAGATCGCGCAGTTTCTCGAGCGAGGAACGGTCGAGCAGGTGGTCGCCTTCGATGACGATGAGGACGTCGAATTCG
>DATEKG010000159.1:0-4404 GCA_035277565.1 Pseudolabrys sp. | reverse complement strand
TCCGCCGACGGCATCTCTGCGGTCGGAGAACGAACGGCTCAAGCGCGAGCTTGCCGTTGCCCGCGCGCGGATTGGCGAGCTTGAAGCGCGCGCTGACATCGACCCGCTGCTCGACATTCTGAACCGCCGTGGCTTCGAGCGCGAACTCAAGAGAGCCCTTGCACATATGAAGCGCTACGGCACGCCGGCTGCACTGATGTTTATTGACCTCGATGGTTTCAAGACAATCAACGATCGGCATGGTCACAGTGCAGGCGACGCGCTCCTCAAGGCTGTCGTACGCGAGCTCGTTTCGCATGTGCGCTCCTCGGACGTGGTCGGCCGGCTTGGCGGAGATGAATTCGGAATCCTGCTCTGGCGCGTCGACGAAGCACAGGCGGCGGCAAAGGCGCGCGGGCTGGAGGCATTGATTGCGCGTGTGAGCGTGACGCACGGCAAATCGCGGATCGAGGTTTCGGCCAGCGTTGGTGCTGCGCCTCTGATCGCCGATGTCGTTCCCGCCGATGTGATCGCGGCCGCCGATCGCGCCATGTACGCCCGGAAGGACGAGCGACGGGGCCTGCCGGCGCCGGTCAAATGGGGCGAATGACGGTTGTCCGGTATCCCGCTACGCTATGATGTCGGGCGTTAGTTGATCCTCGATACGCCGAATCTTGTCGCGCAGGACAAGCTTGCGTTTCTTCAACCTTTGGACCTGGACCAGGTCGGAACCGGGCGAGGTTGCCAAAGCCTCGATTGCCGCATCAAGATCGCGGTGTTCCTGGAGCAGGCGCGCCAGCTGCTCTCGCAACGCGCGTTCTTCCTCTTTGGTCATTGCCACCGTTGATCTGGCTGTGCCTGTCCGCTTGCGTCGGCAGAAACGCATTAATTATCGCGTTTTCCACAACCCCGTTCAAGGTTGCGGGAAAATTGTCGGCAATCAAAGGCTTTGCGCCGGTTTGCCGCGGCGGGAGGGCAGGTGTACCGTCGCTCTTGTGGCGAGTCTGCGCTACACTTACATCGTGAAGAGAGCCACTGATTGAGGAGACATACCGCATGTCGATGCAATCGCACCTTGCGGAATTGGAAAAACGACATCAAGCGCTCGAAGACGAAATCAACGAATGCCTTGCTCATCCAGCGACCGATGACCTTAAAATCGTGGAGCTCAAGCGACGGAAACTTCAGGTTAAGGACGAGATTGAACGCCTGCGCCTCAACGGGCACGCCAGCGTTCACTGACCTCTCGGCTTAAGTTCTCGCTTACGGCCGAACCCGGCAAGCGCCCGGGTTCGGTTTTTATTTTTCCGGAAGCCCCGATCGTGCGACCTGGCGGCGATGCCCGTCCTTCAATCTGCCGTGCTATAGGGAAAAACAGGATCGCATTCGCAAAGAAACGGGGGGTAAACGTCATGTTTCGCGCCGCGGCCGCCGCGACTTCCGCGATAGCTTTCGTATTGGCCACCTGCTGTGGCGCCGTATCGGCGGACTATCCGGCCCATACGGTCACTCTGGTCGTTCCTTATCCGCCGGGAGGCGGTGTTGATGCCATGGCGCGTGTTGTTGCAGCCAAGCTTTCCGACGCGCTCCATCAACAGTTCATCGTCGATAACCGACCCGGCGCGGGCGGCACAATCGGTACGCGCGCAGTGGCGCAGGCGACGCCCGATGGATACACGCTGCTGCTCGGACATACCGGCACGATTTCAATCAACCCCAGCCTTTATGTCCACGCTGGCTATGACCCGCGAAAAAATTTCGCCCCGATCGGGCTTGTCGCTTCGATGCCGGTCGCGTTATTGGCGAACCCCGCATTCCCGGCGAAATCGATTGCCGAATTTATCGCACTGGCCAAGATGCAGCCGGGCAAGCTCAACCTTGGCACTTCGGCGCTCGGAACGGGGGGCTATATGTGCGCCGAGCTGTTCAAGGCCGAGGCCGGGATCGACGTCGCTATAATCCCTTACAAAGGCACAGCGCCGGTCATGAATGACCTCCTGGGCGGGCATGTGCCGATTGCGTTTGGTGTCTTGCCGCCGGCGCTTGGAAATATCCAGGCCGGCAAGCTGCGGGCGATCGCGGTCACCAGCAAAAAGCGCTTTTCGCTGCTCCCGGATGTGCCGACTTTCGACGAATCGGGCCTGCCCGGTTTTGAGGCGGTCCTGCACTACGGTTTGCTGGCACCGGCTGGAACGCCCAGGGACGTTGTCGACCGGCTGAGCGGCGAATTACGCAAGCTGGTCGGTTCGCCGGAGGTCCAGAAGCAGATTCATAACGAGGGGGGCGACCCACTGACCTCCACGCCGGCCGAATATGCGGCGGATATAGACCAGGAGGAGACAAAGTGGGGCGGGCTGGTGAAAAAGCTCGGGCTCAAGGTAGAATAGGCGGCGTTGCCGTGCTGCAGCCATATTGTGCTGCTGGATTCGGGCTTAACAACGTACTATCGAGGGTGCCATGACCATTCGCGCAACATCCTGTGCAATCCTTGCCGCGGCGGCATCTCTTACGGTGCTTTGTGTTGCGCCGGCGGCGAATGCCTTCACTATCGAGGATCAGGCGGGGCCCGGCAGCGGCCAGGGCTATCTCGACCTCGACAAGCCGACTGCGCAGGATCGCAATGTACCCGTGTCGCGTTTTGGCACCGAAAACGGCCAGACGACGTACAAGCAGGGGAATGCGACGTTCTCGTTCGGTCAGCAGCGCTCGTTCACCGATCGCTACAACACCGATAATATTTTCAATCCCTACACGCGCGAGGGCCGCTGAACCGGCTGCGCGGCATTGCCGCTATCGTTTGCGCGCCAGGAATGACGCAAGCGCTTTTTGTGCGCTGGGCGAAGCGAGCCGCGCCCTGAAAGCGTCGACCTCCTCGTCAATGCGCGCAACGATTTCATGAGCCGAGCCACGCATGAGCCGGCGGGCGATGGTGACGCTGTCGGTCGGCAGCGCGGCGATGTCCTGTGCGGTCGCGAGAGCGCGAGCATCCAGTTCGGCGGCGGTGACGACCGCATTGACGATACCCGCCGCTCTCGCGTCCTGAGCGGTGAGCGGCTTACCCATCACCAGCAACGCGAAAGCACGTGCATGACCCATAAGGCGCGGTGCGATCAGGCTTGAGCCCGCTTCCGGCAGCAGCCCGAGCGAAACGAACGGGGTCAGCAGTACCGCATTGTCGGCAGCGATCACCTGGTCGCAGTGCAGCAGCATTGTCGCTCCGACGCCCACCGCGGCGCCACTGACCGCGGCGACGAGCGGTTTCTCGCAGCGCGCAAGCGCGTGCAGAAATCGGACAATCGGCGCTCCCGGTCCGCCGGCACGCGCCATTGCGACGAAGTCGTTGATGTCGTTGCCGGCACAGAAAACGTCAGGTGCGCCGGCGATCAACAGGCATCTCACGGCGTCGGACTTGCCTGCATCCTCGATCGTCTCCGCCATCGCCTCGTACATCGCCAGAGTGAGCGCATTTTTCTTCTCCGGCCGGTTCATGCGGATCTTTCGGATGGGGCCGTCGTGGCTGATGACGATATCGGGCATGACGTGCTCCGCAGAAATCGGGTGGCTGAGAACGGCCCGACACCGAATAATGCATGCCGGCACCGAGGAGCATAGACGTGGCAAAGAGTTATTACAGCACGGTCTTCGAGCAATCCGCAGACTGTGTGTGGACGGCCATACGTGATTTCAACAACTATCCGGTGTGGGTTGACGGCGCCGGCGAAAGCGAGATTGAAGCCGGGAAATCCGGCGACTCGGTGGGAGCCGTGCGCAATGTGCTTTACAACGGCGTACATCGCCGTCAGAGGCTGTTATCGCTGTCCGACGCCGAGCGAACGCAGACCTACGAGTTCGTCAGCGAACCTCCGTTGCACACAAGCGGGTTTCGAGCAACGTTGCGCGTTACGCCTGTTGTCGATCGCGGTCACGCATTCGTCGAGTGGTGGGCGACATTTGACTGCGGTACCGAGCGACGTGAGGAACGTACCGCGTTTTTCCGGGTCGCATTCGCGGGGTGGCTGGAGTCGCTGCGGCGGCACGTAGAGCAGAATTGAATTGAAGTTGACCAGACTTGGTCATGGCCGAGCTTGCTTGCCTCGCGGAAGCTCGCAATGCGAGCGAAGGCGGGTTCCGGCCACGTCTGGCGTTGCTACGGCACATTAGAAGAAAGACGTGGATGCCCGGCATAAAGCCGGGCATGACGGCTGAGAGGTGTTGCGCCGAGCTCCAGTCCCATAGCGATGCTTCTCACATGTGCGAAGCACGCCATTCTTCGAACGGCTATGCGCGGGCATGGCGCAGAGTGTGCGGCGAAGTCTCTCAGTTCGTCGTGGCCGGGCTTGTCCCGGCCATCTACCGTTGATGGGTGTCAAGCAAATTTCCAGGGTTGATGTTCTCGCGCGACGGCATTGGCGGTGACGAGCAGTT
>DATEKG010000158.1:0-14476 GCA_035277565.1 Pseudolabrys sp. | reverse complement strand
CTCGACATTGGACGCTCCCCTGACAAACGCTCCGGCAGGCAGTCTAGTTCTTCTCGATCCGAATGACCTGCGGACGGCCTGAGATCACCCTATCGCGACCTACCGCCGCAAGAGCCTTGCGCACCGCATCCTCGCTGGTCGCATATGTAATGAGGATAACGGGGACGGAACCCGCCTTGATATCACGGCCAAGATGTGCCGGGTCGTGGCGCTGAACAATGGATTCAAGAGAAATTTCCTGTTCCGCCAGCCGCTTGGCGATTGTCGCCGCGGTTCCGGGCTTGTCGCGCGCGAGCAGCCGGATGTAATAGCCCCCTTCGTGCCGCTGCATCGGCGCCTTCCTGACGCCCGCAAGACGCGCTGTTGGCCGTCCAAAGGGCGCGGTTCTTACACCCCTTGCAATATCGCCGATGTCGGACAGTACCGCCGACGCGGTTGCTGCACCGCCGGCACCCGGACCGACCAGTGTCAGCGGATTGATGCCGGCAGCATCGATCGTCACGGCATTGGTGACGCCCATCACTTGCGCGATCGAAGAGTCCTTCGGCACCATGGTGGGGTGCACGCGCTGTTCGATGCCTTTTGGCGTTTTCAACGCCACCCCGAGGAGCTTGACGCGATAGCCGAGGTCGTCCGCCGCCTGCAGGTCTGCGGGCGTAATCGATGAAATCCCCTCCACATAGATCGCGCTCTGGTCGACCTTGGTGCCGAAAGCCAGGCTCGCGAGAATGGCGAGCTTCTGCGCGGTGTCATGGCCTTCAATGTCGAAGCTCGGATCGGCCTCGGCATAGCCCAGGCGTTGGGCTTCCCTGAGGCATTCGGCGAACGGCAATTTCTCCTCTTCCATGCGCGTGAGGATGTAATTGCAAGTCCCGTTGAGAATTCCGTATATCCGCTCGAATGAATTTCCGGCCATTCCCTCGCGAAGCGTTTTGACGATCGGAATCGCGCCGCCAACCGCAGCTTCGAAATTCAACGCGACGTGCCCCCGCTCGGCGAGCGCCGCAAGCTTCACGCCATGCTTCGCCAGCAATGCCTTGTTGGCGGTGACGACCGATTTTCCGGACGAGAGCGCCGCCCCCACAGCCTTGTTCGCAGGTTCGCCGGCTCCTCCCATCAATTCCACAAAGACATCAACGTCGGGGGTACGCGCGAGCTCGATCGGGTCACCAAACCATTTCATCTTCCGAAGGTCGACGCCGCGGTTTTTTGCGCGCGAGCGCGCGCTTACCGCGACAATATCGATCGATCGCCCGCAACGAATCGCAAGCGCCTCACGTTGCTGCGCAACCTGGGCGACGAGTGCGACGCCCACGGTGCCGAGCCCGGCGACGCCGACTTTCAGCGGTGCTGCCATGAACCTTCGTGTCCGTGGTTAGCGCCGCGTGGCGAGGGGAACAACGTTGTGGAGTTGCTCGGGAGCGTTATCGAGAAACCGGCGTACATTCCGCGCGGCTTGGCGGATACGCTGCTCGTTTTCGACCAGCGCAATACGCACATAGTTCTCACCATATTCGCCAAAGCCGATGCCCGGCGATACGGCGATATCGGCCTTCTCGACCAGCAGCTTCGAGAACTCCACGCTACCGAGGCTGTTGAACGGCTCGGGAATGGGCGCCCATGCGAACATCGATGCCCGTGGGGCCGGCACGTGCCAACCGGCACGGCCGAAGCTTTCCACGAGAACATCGCGGCGCTTTTTATAAGTCTCGCGCATTTCCCTGATGCAATCGTCGGGGCCATTCAGTGCAGCCGTCGCCGCGACCTGAACGGGCGTGAATGCGCCGTAGTCGAGGTACGATTTCACGCGCGCCAGTGCGGCAATGATCCGCTCGTTGCCGACGGCAAATCCCATACGCCAACCCGGCATTGAGAATGTTTTCGACATCGACGTGAATTCAACGGCGATGTCGTTGGCGCCCGGCACCTGCAGCAGCGATGGCGGCGGATTATTGTCGAAATAGACTTCCGCATAGGCGAGGTCGGACAGGATAAGAATGCCGTGCTTTTTCGCGAAAGCGACGAGATCCTTGTAAAAGTCGAGGGTCGCGACATACGCCGTCGGATTGGCCGGATAGCAGACGACAACCGCCGTCGGCTTGGGTATCGAATGGACAATGGCGCGCTCAAGCGTATGAAAGAAATTCGGCGTCGGCTCCGACGGGACGGAGCGAATGGCTCCGCCCGCCATCAGAAATCCGAAGGCGTGGATCGGGTAGCTGGGGTTCGGCACCAGCACGACGTCGCCGGGCGCGGTGATGGCCTGTGCGACATTGGCAAAGCCTTCCTTCGAACCAAGCGTGGCGACAATCTGCGTTTCCGGATTGAGCTTCACGCCGAAGCGGCGTCCGTAGTAGGCCGCCTGCGCGCGGCGCAATCCGGGAATCCCCCGCGACGCCGAGTAGCGGTCGGTGCGCGGCTTGCCGAGCGTCTCCTTGAGCTTCTCGATCACGTGCGGCGGCGCAGGCAAGTCGGGATTGCCCATGCCCAGATCGATGATATCCGCTCCCGCGTTGCGGGCTTTCGCCTTGGCCTTGTTCACCTCTTCAAACACGTAAGGTGGCAGGCGGCGAATGCGGTGGAAGTCTTCCATCGGCTCAGACCCTGTTAACCGACCGCCCTCGCAGGCCGGCATGCATGACCCCGCTGGCTTTTATCACGGGTTCGCCTTTGCGCCATCGCTTTGGCCGTCCTGTGGCTTTTTAGGCGGCTTTTTGGTCGCCGTGGCGGGCTTTTTCGCGGGCTTATGATCTTCCTGCCGGTCCCGCGTCCGAGCCAGATCCTGTTCGAGTTTCACCTGCTCTTCTTCGGTCATGGGCGTCGTCGAACGATCCGGCGGCATGTCATGGACCGCCGGGTAAGCGTATGGCGCTTCCGGCCGCGCCGGCGCGCCAGCCGGTAAACCCATTTCAGCCGGAAGACGGTCGGTAATCGTCGCCGCCGAACAGCCGGTCAGTGCGACTGCAAGCCCCAACGCCGGCCACAAGGATCCTTTCAGCACTTCTCGCCGATCTCCCCAAGCGCTGTTCGACCGGAAAATTCCTGTAGACTCAATGAATTGCAACACAGCCCTGCTATCGCTCTAATATGGCCGCAGCAAGGTGAACAGGTCGCTAACCGCGCGGCTGAAGCTTCGTGAAACCATTTGGATAATCGCGGCTTGCGATAGGAGACGGCCCGGGCCACTTCTTGGGAGGGAAGCGGCGATGGACAAAAGCCCGAAAGAGCCAGCGAAGGCTGCGGAGGTCGATATTGAGGCCTTGTCGCACAACCTTGCGCGCCTGATCGAAGAAGGCGGCAAGGCCCTCGCCGCCTACATGAAGCCGCGCGAAGAGGGAAAAATCAAAAACGAGCTATCCGAAGACATCGCCGATGCCGTGAAGACGGTCGGGCGCATCGCGGAATATTGGATGTCGGACCCGCATCGCGCTGTCGAACTTCAGGCGAGTCTTGGCCGGGCCTATCTCGACCTGTGGGCCGGCGCGGTCAGGCGCATGGCAGGCCAACGCAGCGAACCGGTGGCCAAGCCGGATCCGAGGGACAAGCGGTTCTCCGATCCCGAATGGTCGGAAAACCAGTTCTTCGATTTCCTAAAGCAGGCCTACCTTCTCACCACCCAGTGGGCCGACCGGCTGGTCAAGGACGCAGCCGGCGTCGACGAGCACACACGCAAGAAAGCCGAGTTCTATATAAGGCAAATCGCCAACGCCATTTCGCCGTCAAATTTCGTCCTGACGAATCCCGAGCTGCTGCGCGAGACCCTTTCCTCAAATGCTGAAAATCTCGTGCGCGGCATGCACATGTTGTCTGAAGACATCAAAGCCGGCCACGGCGTTCTCAAGATCCGGCAGTCGGATTCTTCGGTATTCGATGTCGGCGGCAACCTTGCCACGACCCCCGGCAAGGTCGTTTTCCAGAATAAGCTGATGCAACTCATACAGTACAAGGCATCGACAAAGGACGTGCTCAAGCTGCCGCTGCTGATCGTGCCGCCATGGATCAACAAATTCTACATTCTCGATCTCACCGCAGACCGTTCGTTCATCAAATGGTGCGTTGACCAGGGTATCACGGTGTTTGTCATCTCCTGGGTCAATCCGGACGCCAGGCTCGCGCAAAAGAACTTCGAAGAGTACATGCGCGAAGGCGTGCTCGCGGCGATGGATGCGGTCGAGGCCGCAACCGGCGAAAAACGGGTCAATACAATTGGCTATTGCGTGGGCGGCACGTTGCTGGCCATCACGCTTGCTTATCTTGCGGCGAAAAAGAAAAATCGGGTCAAATCTGCGACGCTGTTCGCGGCTCAGGTCGATTTCACCTATGCCGGCGATCTCATGGTTTTCGTCGACGAGGAGCGCATCAAACAGCTCGAAAGCCATATGAAAGAGCAAGGCTATCTTGAAGCCTCGCGCATGGCGACCACGTTCAACATGCTGCGCTCGAACGATCTCATTTGGCCCTATATCGTCAACAACTACATGCGCGGGAAGAAACCGCTACCGTTCGATATCCTGTACTGGAATTCGGACGCGACAAGGATGCCCGCCGCGAACCATTCGTTCTATCTGCGCAATTGTTATCTCGACAACAGGCTCGCCAAGGGCAGCATGGAACTCGCAGGCGCAAAGCTCGATCTGCACGCGGTCACCGTGCCCGTCTACAACCTCGCTACCCGCGAAGACCATATCGCACCGGCAAAATCGGTCCTGTACGGTTCACATTTGTTCGGCGGGCCGGTGAAATATGTCCTTGCCGGCTCCGGCCATATCGCGGGTGTGGTCAATCCGCCCGCCAAACCAAAATACCAGTATTGGACGGGAAGCGAGCCGACTGGCGCAAGCGTCGAGAGCTGGCTGAAGACCGCAACCGAGCATCCCGGTTCGTGGTGGCCCGATTGGCTCGAATGGCTCAAGGCACAGGGTGCCGAAACGGTCCCGGCGCGCAAGATCGGCGGCCGCAAACTAAAAGCGATCGAGGACGCGCCCGGATCCTACGTCAAGGTGAAGAGCTGGATGTAGATCCGCGTACTGAATCTAGGATGCAATCTTGACCGGGACCTTCAAATAGCGAACCCCATTGGCTTCGGCTGGTGGAAATTTGCCGGCGCGAATGTTCACCTGAATCGAAGGTAACAGCAGGACTGGCGCCGCAAGCCTGGAATCGCGCGCCTCGCGCATCCTGACGAAGTCATCTTCCGACACGCCTTCGTGCACGTGTACATTTCGGGCGCGCTCCTCGCCGACCGTCGTTTCCCATGCATATCGATCGCGGCCCGGCGCCTTGTAGTCGTGGCACATGAACAGCCGCGTTTCGGCCGGCAAGGACAGAATTCGCTGAATCGAGCGGTATAGTTGGCGAGCATTGCCGCCGGGAAAATCTGCACGCGCCGTACCATAATCAGGCATAAACATCGTGTCGCCGACAAATACGGCATCGCCGATTCTGTAAGAAACGCAGGCCGGTGTATGCCCGGGCGTATAAATTACTTCGGCTTCGATCTGGCCAATTTTGAACCGCTCGCCGTCTTTGAATAGCCGGTCAAACTCCGTCCCTTCTCCGGACACATCCGTCGCGTTGAAGACCGGTCGGAAAATCTTCTGCACATCCTTGATATGCTCACCAATTCCGATGGCCGCCCCGGTTTTGAGCTTGATGTAAGGCGCTCCCGACAGGTGATCCGCATGTGCGTGGGTCTCGAGTGCCTGCTTGATCCTCACGCCGAGCTCACCGGCTGACGCGAGAATGGCATCGGAAGCTTCCACGCGCACCTCGCCCGTGTGCGGGTTGAAGTTCAGGACCGGGTCAATGACTGCGCCTTCCTTGGTCGCCGGATCCCAGACCAGATAACTCACCGTATTCGTTGGCTCATCAAAAAACGCGCGTATTTCGGGCTTTGTCGTCATGACACGATCCTTTTGCTGGCGCACTTGACATATATATTAGCTGTTCCTAATTTAGCAATATCTAATATGGAGCTGCCGCATGAGGGTGCACGCACTGAAAGGACCGACGCGCGGGCGGGATATCGGCATCGCTGAGTTTGAACGCAAGGCGGGCCAAGCTGCATCGCTGCTGCGGTTGCTTGCCAACGAAAATCGCCTTTTGATCCTGTGCCGCCTCGTAGCATCCGGCGAAATGTCGGTCGGTGAGCTTGCGGCTGCAGTGGAATTGAGCCAGTCCGCACTTTCTCAGCATCTTGCCAAGATGCGTGAAGATGGCCTCCTCGCCACACGGCGCGAAGCGCAAACGGTCCACTACCGAATTGCCGACCCCAGAGTGGCGCGTGTCCTTGCGCTGCTCAAAGCCATCTACTGCCCATAACCCGTCAAATGAAACAAAAGGAAACAATAATGTCTGACATCCAGACAATTTCACCCGCGCGCGCGGCGAAGCTTGTGCGCGAGGGCGCGGTTCTTGTGGATATTCGTGAGCGCGACGAACACGCACGCGAGCGCATTCCCGGTGCGCGCCACCACGCCCTGAGCCGCATCGACACTGACACCCCAATCCGTGCCGGTGATGATGTCCTGATATTTCACTGCCGCTCAGGCGCTCGCACACAAGGAAATGCCGCCCGCCTGACGGCCGTCGCGCAAAATTGCGAGATTTACATTCTTGAAGGCGGCCTCAACGCCTGGAAAAAAGCGGGCCTGCCCGTCACACTCGATCGCAGCCACCCGATCGACATTATGCGTCAGGTGCAAATCGTTGCAGGCAGCCTGGTGCTTTTCGGTGCAGCCCTCGGATTCATGATCACGCCTGCCTTTTATGCGTTATCGGCTTTCGTCGGTGCTGGTTTGGTCTTCGCCGGTGTCACTGGTTTCTGCGGCATGGCCTATTTGTTGGCCTGGATGCCGTGGAATCGACGCCGGCCGGCAACGGCACAATGACGTTTCCGCATGATTTGCTGGCAGTCGGATCAGGCGGTTTCGTCGGTTTCGTCCTCGGCCTGATCGGCGGCGGCGGCTCCATATTGGCCGTTCCACTGCTGGTCTATGTCGTCGGTGTGCCCTCACCTCACGTCGCGATTGGAACAAGCGCAATCGCCGTGGCGGCCAGCGCGGCCGCCAATCTTGCCGGTCACGCACGCACAAGAGCCGTCAAATGGCCTTGTGCCCTGACTTTTGCCGCCGCCGGCATCGCGGGCGCCGCCGTTGGCGCGCAACTTGGCAAGATGGTCGACGGAAATCGTTTGCTGGCATTGTTCGGTGCATTGATGCTGTTTATCGGCGCCCTCATGCTGCTGCGCCGGCATTCCGGCGGCAATCCAGAGGTCAAGCTGACCCGCGAGAGCATGCCACGGATGCTACCCATGCTGGTTGGTATCGGCCTTGCAGTCGGATTGCTGTCCGGTTTTTTCGGAATTGGCGGAGGATTTCTGATCGTTCCCGGTCTGGTTGCCGCGACAGGGATGCCGCTGATCAACGCGATCGGATCCTCGCTCGTATCAGTCACCGCACTTGGCCTGACAACAGCCGCCAGTTACGCATTGTCCGGTCTTGTCGACTGGAACCTCGCCGGGCTTTTTATTCTCGGCGGCGCCCTTGGCGGACTAGGCGGCATCGAACTGGCGCGGCGCCTTTCGACTCAGAAACAGATGCTCAGCCGCGTCTTCAGCGGCATTGTCATTTCAGTCGGCCTCTACATTCTCGGGAAAACGTTGACGGGTTCTTGATATCGGCGGCCGCGACATCCGCATCGCCATCCTTTATGCTCTGCCTCCGCCGAAACGCAAAACGGGGAGCGGCGATGTCGAAAGAACTGCTGTGGCTGACGCTGACGATCATCCTGACCGGCATTTTGTGGATACCGTATATCCTCGACCGCATCATGGTCCGCGGCCTGATGGGTACGATGGGCAACCCGTCTCGCGGCGACAAGCCGCAATCGGGCTGGGCCCAGCGTCTCTATTTCGCCCACACCAACGCGGTTGAAAACCTTGCGATCTTCGCACCGCTGGTGCTCATCCTGGACGCGCAAGGCTATTCGAGCCCGGCTACGGTCACAGCCTGCGCCGTCTATTTCTGGTCACGGCTTGTGCACGCCATTGTCTATACGATGGGTGTGCCGGTCCTGCGGACGCTTGCCTTCGCGGTCGGCTTCGTGGCGCAGGTAACTCTTGTGCTCGCTGTGTTCGGCAAGGCCTAGCTCGCCGGCGTTGCACGCTCGGCGATCCCCCTGAGGTCAAGTCCGCCTGGCAGCGCGCCGAAGACAGAGCCGCCCTCGCCTTCAAGGCGCGATGCGCAAAAGGCATCGGCGACACCCGATGGAGCATGCTTGATCAGCAGCGCCGCCTGCAGACTTAAGACGAGATCCCGCACCAGCGCGCGAGCCTGCGATTCATCTTTGCGGTCACGGCCCAGGATTCTCGTTTCAAAGCGATCCAAAAATTTTTTCAGACGCGGGTCTTTGATGGAGTCGATCTCGTCACGCAGCACTTCCGTCGCCCTGGGAGTGCGCTCGATGGCGCGCAGCACATCGAGGCACATGATATTGCCGGAGCCCTCCCAGATCGAATTAACGGGTGCCTCGCGGTAGAGACGCGGCATGATGCATTCCTCGATGTAGCCTGATCCTCCGAGGACCTCCATCGCCTCATAGATCAGAAACGGCGTGCGCTTGCAGATCCAGAATTTGCCTGCCGGGGTAACAACACGGCGTATGATCTGCGCGGCCTCACTCGTTTCGTCATAGGCGCGCGCGAGCCACATTGTCAGCACGGTCGCCGCTTCTGATTCCAGCGCGAGATCAGCCAGCACATTGGTCATCAGCGGCTGGTCGATCAGTTTCTTCTGGAAAGCCGTGCGATACCGCGCATGGTGGACCGACTGCGCCACGGCCTGCCGCATCAGGCCCGATGATCCGATGCAGCAGTCCAGGCGCGTATAGTTGCCCATCTCGATGATGTTCGGGATGCCGCGCCCTTCCTCCCCGACGAGCTGCGCATATGCGCCGCCGAATTCGACCTCACTCGAGGCGTTGGAACGATTCCCCAGTTTGTCCTTCAGCCGGACAATTTGGATGGCGTTGCGCTCACCGTCCGGCGTCCAACGCGGCATCAAAAAGCAGCTCAACCCTTTCGGCGCTTGTGCAAGGACGAGGAAAGCGTCGCACATCGGGGCCGACATGAACCACTTGTGCCCATAAAGGCGGTAACTTTCGTCGGCGGAAGGCTGGGCCCGTGTTGAATTGGTACGGAGATCGGAACCGCCCTGATTTTCGGTCATGCCCATGCCGAGCAGCACTGCGGTCTTAAGACGCGCCGGGCGGAAGCGCCGGTCATATTCACGTGAATAGATCCTCGGCAGCCATTCCTCTGCAATGGACGGCGCGTGCTTCAAGGTCGGCACCGAGCCATAGGTCATCGCCAGCGGGCAATAAACACCGCTTTCGATCTGGCCCAGCATGTAGGTGCCGGCGGCGCGCGCAACGTGAGCGCCGGCCTGCGGCCTGGCCCACGGGCTGGAATGCAGGCCGGCATCAAGCGCGAGCCGCAGCAATTCATGCCATGCGGGGTGAAAATCAACTTCGTCGAGCCGATGCCCGAACCGGTCGAGCGTGCGCAGTTGCGGCGGGAATCTGTTTGCGTCGAAACCGAGCTGGATCGTTTCCGGTTTGCCGAGAGTGGCGCCCAGCGCCTTGAGATCGTCCTGCGCCCAGCCGGCGCCTTCGCGCCTTACGGCTTCGCGCAGCACCGTGTCGCTCGCAAAGAGATTATAAGAGTCGAGCGGCGGCGGCTGATTGTGGACCTCGAACATCGGCCGTAAGCCTCCGGCGAAAAGTCCGCCATTGTAGCAGTGGAATCACGGAAACAGTGCGACCTGCTCCAATCCCATTGTCTCCGGCCAGCCCATGACAAGGTTCATGTTCTGGACTGCCTGACCAGAGGCTCCCTTGACCAGATTGTCGAGCGCCGAGATGACAATCGCACGGCCCGGAATCCGATCCTTCGCGACACCGATGAAAGTCATATTGGAGCCGCGGACATGCCGCGTTTGCGGTGTTTCCCCGAATGGAAGGACGTGGACGAAAGGCTCCTTCATGTAGGACTTTAAAAGTATCGAATGAAGATCTTCCGGCGTTCGGCCCCGCCTGCCCCGAACGTAAATTGTCGAAAGAATTCCCCTGTTCATGGGCACAAGGTGCGGCGTGAACGTAACCACCACTTCCCGACCGGCCGCCAATGAAAATTCCTGGTCGAGCTCCGCCATGTGCCGGTGATGCCCAACGCCATAGGCATGGAAACCCTCCGAAACTTCGGAGAACAACATCGCCTCCTTCGCCGCGCGCCCCGCTCCGGTCATACCGGACTTGGCGTCGACGACGATCTCATCGAGTTCGATGGCCTTGTTCTTTATGAGCGGAATCAGCGGAAGCTGCGCGCAGGTCGTGTAACAACCCGGATTGGCAACGAGGCGCGCGTGCCTGATTGTGCGCCGATGGATTTCGGTCAGACCGTAGACCGCTTCCTCCTGCAGCTCCGGCGCATGATGTTCGTGACCATACCACTTGGCATAAGCAGCAACATCCGACAGACGAAAATCAGCGGACAGGTCAATCACCTTGGTCGATGGCGACTTCGCGACAAGGTCCTTGATCACTTTCTGCGTTGTTGCATGCGGAAGCGCGCAGAAAGCAATGTCGAGCGCCAAACTCGCCCAGTCCAGCCCCTCGATGGCGACGAGCTGCGGCAGGACAAAAGGCGAGAATTGCGGAAATACGTCGCGCATCGCCTTGCCGGCACTGCGCTCGGCCGTCAAAAGCACGATCTCCGCCCGAGGATGTCGCAGCAGCACGCGGACCAGTTCGCCGCCTGTATATCCGGAGGCGCCCAAGACACCGATTTTTGCTTTTGTGGCCATGGAATCGATCCTTATCCCGAAGTCTTAAAGAACTACCGGAAGAAGGCCAACAGCGCGGGTCTACTTGGGGAAACGTGCCGCGGCCCAAATTCCGGCGGCACGGGAGACAAAAGAGCTACGCCCGTGCCCGGGTGGCACGGCGGCGGCGCCGAAGCGGTGCAATGCTCTTCTTCATTGGCCGGGCATATAGGCCGCCTTCCCCGAGCCGTCAACTCTGCGGGGTCCGACAAGCGGCAACGGTTGGTCCTTGAGCATCGCCTTGATCACGACGTCGCGCGCGAGGCCGGGATCGATCCGGTAGTTCGCAAGCATGTCCTTGCAGTCGGCAATAATTGCATCGGCATCCTGCATGATCTTCAGCCGCTTGAAATGGTCCTTATGATAAAGGCCCATGCTCGCGCCGACGATGTCAAGGATATTGACGATCCTGAACGGCCAGTCCCGCTCATGCGCACAGAGCTCGCGGTGATCGGGGTGATAGATTGCGACCAGCGCGTCAACGCCGGCCGCTTCGGCGGCCTCGAGCTCCGCGAGATGCAGACCGCGCTTATATTCAGGCAGGGCGTTGAGGAAATTGCTCATCAACCCGACAGCAGGCTGGTGAAGATCGACGATCTCGATTCCCGGCACCATCTGCAGGAGTTCGGTGCCGGCCTCTACCACACCTTTGATACCGGGATGCTTGTGCAAGGCGATCCGCATCGGCACGGCATTTTTCAGGAACGGCCGGAGTTGTTCAAACCGTGTCCTGAGAAACAGCATGAACGGCGTCATTTCGAATGGACGCGACCCGCGGACCTTCTCGATCGTCGGGAGCGTCGTTTCGATGAACTGGACGTGGCAGCTCGCACACCACGAAATCACGCCCGCCTTGCCTTCCGCGAGCTTGTCGAGCGAATTTGTCGCCATTCGCCCGGACACTTCGGAGTCGCCGGTGCGCATCTGAACAATGCCGCAACAATGTGTCGGTCCGCCCATGACCTTGTAGGTCACGCCGAGTGCATCCATGATGTCCAGCGCAAGCAATGCAATGTGCGGCGTCTTGAGTACGTTGCACCCGGTGTAGAAGACGAAGTCAGGCCGTTCACCGGGCTTCACGGTCGACCCATTCTCCAGCCGGGCAGCGACGTGCTGACCCAGGCGCGCCAGTTCGTCCTCCGACAGCTGCATGCGCGAAAGAATATTGGCGCCGTCGGCGACCAGCCGGAAATTTTCAACACCGGTTCTGCGGCGCTGCCGTGGCTCGTTCGATTTTTTCGCCATGGCGACCCGCGCCATGGCAAGCAGGAAACGCGGATTGATGCTCTCGGGACACGCCGTGATGCAATCGCCTGTCAGCACGCAGCCTTTGGCCCAGGCCCTGGCGGCCGCCGCTCCGTCACCTATTTGAATGATATCGATGATGCCGCCGATGACATCCCTGGGCGCGGCATTTCCGACGCCAGCGGGTGCGGTGACCGGACAGATTTCGACGCATTTGCCGCAGCGCGTGCAAGCGTCAATCATCTCGGCCGTGCGTGCCGCAAGAGCGGTTTCGAATGCAGTTTCGGTCATGATGGTTGCTTGTGACTGTACTCCCTACGATAGAACCGCGGCAATGGCACAAGCCCGATGGAACCCCATAGGCGGCGCGAGGCCTGTTGCTTATTATACGCCGCGTCGGGCCCGGCTACCCAAGCAGGGCGGCGTCAACAAAACGTTCATAGGGAGGACTTGATGGATCGTTTGTCTCTAGTAACGATGGCCGCGAGTATTGCTTTGATTTTTGGAAATGCGGCCCATGCGCAGCAGCCGGCCGCACCACCGCCATCTGCGCCGCCTGACTACGGAATGCCGGTCACGCAAGAACAGGCGATGAAAATTGCCGCCGGCGCGCAGGAGGGAGCAAAGAAACTGGGACAACGCGTCGTGATTACAATTGTCGGCCCCTCGGGCGACCTGATTTATTTTACGAAGATGGACGGCGCCCAATATGGTTCGATCGCCATCTCGCAGGCCAAAGCGCGGGGAGCGGCCCTTTTCCGACGGCCTACGAAAGTCTTTGAAGAAGCCCTTGCCAAAGGCGGCCCCACTCTGACCATCTTGACGCTGCCTGGCGCCATTGCGTCGGCGGGCGGTCTGCCGATAATGATCGGCGGTAAAGTGGCCGGCGCGGTCGGAGTGAGCGGTAGCCCTAACGGATCAATCGATCAGGAAGCGGCCGAGGCAGGTCTCGCTGCGCTGAAATAACCGGTCAGACAGCACGACGAGCCATCGGGGTGCAATCCCGGCGGTCGCAAAAGTGAAAATTATGCCCGGCAACGTCAGACGTTGCCGGGCTTAATGTTGCTTTGGTGACGCACGACGTTGATTCAAAACGTGATCATATCTGACGAGGTGAGCGTCGTACGTCTTTCCAGCAAAGGTGCGTGGCTGAGGTGCCACACGGTGTACCGTTCGTAAAAATCTTCCTGCGCGGCAACTCCATCAACCGGCACAATGATATTAAATCCGCGCTGCGCCGCTTCGCTACCGGTTGTAATGACAGCTCCTTGAGCCGCCTGCCCGACCACGATCAGGGTGGTAATGCCCTTGTCCTTGAGAAGCTTTTCCAAATCGGTATTGAGAAATTTGTCGAGGAGGCCTTTCACGAAAGGCTCGTTATCGGCCGGGGCGACACTTGGAACAATGTCCGCTTTTTCTGAAGGCGGGATGGTTGTGCCGGTATAAACGATCATCGCGCCGGCAGCGCGTGCGTGATCGAGAAGTTTTTTGACCGCGGGCAATCTCTGCGGGCAATGCGGATAACGTTCAGCATTGCAGATTTGCTTAACGTAGTCGAGCAGCACAAGCGCAGTAACTTTCGGATCAACCTTCACGGGCTTTAATTCCGGTGCCGGCGGCACCTTAATGTTCGCCCAGTTGTCGATCACCGAAGCGGCATGCGCACCTGGCGCGCCGCAGCAGATTGCCACCAAGACTGCGAATAGCAGCGCACGTCGATTGAGGTTCATAATCTCGTCCTCCCGTCTTTTTTTCACATCCCCGCCAAGGATTCTGGCCACGAATGCATGACTCCATTCTAGCTATTCGGCGCGCGGCGTACAGTTCGCTCGCACTCGGCCGGGCAAGTGCAGGAGAAAAATAAATACAGAAAGGCCATGAAGAAAACCAATTCTGCTATCGCAATATTTGCATATCTCGCAATCCTGCAGCTGTCGCTTGCACAAGCTTCCTCAGCACGCGTTTCGGACATGCCGGATCCGTTGCTTATTATCCGCAAGACCAGGGAAATCCGGCCGGCGGCGACCGCTCACCACAGCCATTTCACGGCTTTTGAAATCGCGTCGCCGATCGTAAGGAGCATGGCCCCCCATACGAATGCGGAACTGAAATTGGCTGCCTGAAAGCGCCAGAATGGCATCTCGAATATTCCGGCGATCAAGGGAACGACCGCCCGCAATGGTCCAAAGAACCGTCCGATAAAAATGCCCGGCACGCCCCATTGTTTCATGAAGGCCTCGCCGCGCGGAATGAGGTCGGGGTGACGCGAGAGCGGCCATACATTGGCCACCGCATGCTCAAGCTTGAGCCCGATCCAGTATGACAGCCAATCGCCGAATGCAGCACCAAGC
>DATEKG010000157.1:0-2474 GCA_035277565.1 Pseudolabrys sp. | reverse complement strand
TCTTGCTCAGCCTCGCATCGGCCTCGGTTGCCGGCGACAGATCGAACAACTGCTCCTTGGTGACGTTCGCATTCACCAGCTTCATCTTGTTCCAGAATTGTCCCTGCGCGACACAGGAATCGACATTCGGCATGCCCTTCTCGTCGAACCAGGTCCAGCGCGGCGCAGCCTTTTCGACCAGCGGCGCGGGCACCTTGGTCGCGTCGGAAATAATCTTGATGACGCCGGCATCCTTTGCCGCCGCAGCCTTGTTAAACAGGCGGCCGGCATGGGTGTGCACCATGGCAAAACGTACGGCGGCCGACTTGTTCTCCGAGAGGAACTTCGACGACATCACCCAGCAGGCCAGCTGCGCATTCGGTTCAATGTCGGAACCCGCGCCGATAATCTTGCCCACGTTGTTTTTTTCGGCGAGATAGGCGAGCGGCACGGGGATGTTGGCGGCGTCGGCCTGCCCTGCACCCATCAATTTGATCATGTCGGGATAAGGCATGCCGCTCGACCAGTTGAGGTCATGGATCGGATCGAGGCCGGCTTTCTCCGCGGCGCGTCCGAACAGATATTGATCGATGCTGCCCGGCGCCTGGATGGCGATTTTCTTGCCCTTCAGCAGCCTGGCTTTGTCGGTGGCCGTGTAACCGGCATCATGCATGGCATTGCTGGCGACAATCGTCATCGAGCCAGAACCGGGCTTCTCGATTCCCCGGTCGAGAATGAGCCTGTACGGCGCGCCCTTGGCGACAGCATTGAACAGTCCGGCGTTCAGGGTCGAAGCCGTGAGATCGAGTTCGCCCGCAACCAGGGCCGGCATGGCCAGCGCACCGTCGGCGAAATACACCAGTTCGACATCGAGGTCGACCTTGTCGAAGAACTTCATCGCTTCGGCGATGAAGATAGGACCGGACGAGATCAGACGCACCAGCCCGACGCGGATCTTTGTGCGCGGTTCCTGCGCCCGCAAGCGGCGCGGCATTGCGCCTGCCATACCGATCGCGGCGGCGGCGCCGAGCAGCCGGCGGCGGTCTATGGACATTGGCATCGCTAAATCCTCCCCGACCTTATCGTCTGTTGTGGCTGCTTTAAGCGTATCAACGGGGCCATGGAGCCGCAATGGAGCCGCAACTGCGCGAGGGTCGCACCTTTCGGGACTGCTTGATCGCTTGGGCCGAACGGATAACGTGCGGGCGAACAGGAGAAGCCGAATGCCCTCGACGATCCTCGATTCCGCGGTGTTCCGCGACATTTTCACTACTCAAGCGATGCGGAACGTGTTCTCCGACGAGAACCGGGTGCAGAAATATCTCGACTTCGAGGCCGCGCTCGCGCGTGCGCAGGCGAGGCTTGGCATCATCCCGCAAGACGCCGCGACAGAAATTGTCGCCAATTGTTCGGCCGACAAGATCGACATGGCGAAACTGAAGGATGCAACCGAGAGGATTGGTTATCCGGTTTTGCCCGTGGTGCAGCAGCTCGTGAAACTGTGCAAGAACGGGCTCGGTGAATGGTCGCACTGGGGCGCCACAACCCAGGACATCACCGATACCGCCACCATCATGCAAATTCGCGAAGCGCTCGCCCTTGTCGAGAAGGATATCGACGCCATCTGCGATGCGCTCGCCACACTTGCAAAAAAATATCGCGACACGCCGATGGCAGGCCGCAGCAATCTGCAACAGGCCGTGCCGATTACATTCGGCTACAAAATGGCGACGATGCTCGCGGCATTCGAACGCCACAGGCAGCGATTGCAGGAGCTCAAGCCGCGCGTGCTGGTCGGAGAATTCGGCGGCGCTGCCGGCACGCTTTCATCGCTGGGCAAGGACGGATTGAAGGTGCAGGCCGGGTTGATGAACGAGCTCAAGCTCGGCCAGCCGGAGATTTCATGGCACACTGTCCGGGACAGGATCGCGGAAGTCGGATGTTTTCTGGGTCTTGTCACCGGAAGCTGCGGCAAAATCGCGTTCGACGTTAAACTACTCATGCAGACGGAAGTCGAAGAAGTTTATGAACCGTTCCACGCCGGCCGCGGTTCTTCTTCGACAATGCCGCAGAAACGCAACCCGATTTCCTCGGTTTACATCACAGCGCAAACCGCGATGGTACGCCAGCTCACCGCGGCATTGCTGGAAGCCCAGATCGAAGACCATGAACGCGCGACCGGCCCATGGGAAATCGAATGGATCGCGCTGCCGGAGATCTTCATGCTTTCGGCCGGCGCACTCGCGCAGACACGCTTCCTAGTGGAAGGCCTGCAGGTCAACGAACGGAAGATGCGGGAGAACCTCGATATCACCAAGGGCTTGATCATGTCGGAGGCCGTGATGATGGGGCTAGGCGCCGATCTCGGGCGCAACAAGGCGCACGATCTTGTCTACGATATCTGCCGCGAAGTCGTGAAAACCGGCCGGCCGCTGATCGATTTGCTGGCCGAAGACAAGGAAATCAGCAAACACGCCGATCGCCGAAAGCTCGAG
>DATEKG010000156.1:0-9522 GCA_035277565.1 Pseudolabrys sp. | reverse complement strand
CGACATGGTCAAGGGCGAGGCGGCAAAGCGCGGCCTGTCGAACCTGCGCACCACTTATGCCAAGGCTGAAGCCTTGCCGTTCGAGGACGAGAGCTTCGACCTCGTCACCTGCCGGATAGCGCCGCATCACTTCGACTCGATCCCGGAATTTCTCGGCGAGGTGCACCGGACTCTCAAGCCGGGGGGCGTGTTCGCCCTTGTCGATAATGTCGTGCCGCCAGGCGCTGCCGGCGACTATGTGAATGCATTCGAACGGCTGCGTGACCCGAGCCACCTTCGGGCCTGGACCATGGACGAATGGCGCGAGGCGCTCGAGAAGGCGCGCCTGCAGAAAGTCCATGAGGAGCAGATCTACAAGACGATGGAATTCAAGAGCTGGGCGGCGCGGTACGACGCAACCATGCAGGCACTTCTGCGCGCGATGCTGACCGAACTCACGCCGGATGTAAGAGCC
The DNA here is from genome assembly GCA_035277565.1 of Pseudolabrys sp. Lineage (GTDB taxonomy): Bacteria > Pseudomonadota > Alphaproteobacteria > Rhizobiales > Xanthobacteraceae > Pseudolabrys. The sequence goes on along the minus strand of DATEKG010000156.1, from coordinate 9,068 downwards.
GTGCTCCAGCCGGAAGGCTCGGGCGCTGACCTGACCTTTCGTCTGTGCGAAGGCCTCTTTATCGCCAAACGAATTTGATGCGCAGACGCAAGCCCGGCGCCGCAGCAGCGCCAGGCATCGCATCGACGCGTGACTGAGCGGTCGGCCTCTCTAAGGCATTGATTCCCCACCGATTCATTGCCAAGCGCAAAAGACGTTAACCATTCATTTACCCACAGAAATTCAGATTCCGTTAGGATCGGTTAACAAGTGATTCGGCGTCGCTTCGGCCGGGCGGATCGGCGTTAGGGGATCACCTCAATGAGCAAATTCGGGGGCTTATTCGCCCGCAAGGCCGGCTTTAACGAAGGACCGGCCGAGCCATTGCCGAGCAACGCCAGGCCGGCGGCCGAAAATCCTCTCGAACTCGACGAAGAGCTGTTTTCCGCGCTGGGCGTCCAGCTTGGGGGCGAAAACGAATCCCTGCGGAACCTGCTGCTGGATGCCAACGCCAAGATCAACGAACTCGACAGCATCAAGAGCGCGGTCGGCAAGCTCGTCGACCCCGTCAGCAAGGCGCTGCGCGCCTTCGAGGCCGAAAAAACCGAAAAGATCAGCCTGCAGACGGTCCTCAACAATACCCGCACCGCCTACGGCAAGCTGCGGAACGAGGTCGCCGAGCTGGAGAAAAAGGCGAGCTTTTCCGAGAAGGAATGTCAGGCGCTTCGCCAGGAGCTGACGACGACCCAGAACCTGCTGCGTTCGCTCGAGGCTACAAAAGCTGAAATCGCGATCGACATCGCGGCGCGGCGCGCGCAGATCGTCGATCTCGAGGCCCGGCTCGCCCAGGAAGCCGGCGAGGGAAAAGCCCTGCGCGAGGAGAACCGCCGCCTCGACGAGCGGCTTTGCACCGCTGACAAGCGCGTGGCCGCGCTCGAATCCGAACTCAATGGCGCACGGCAGCGCCTCCTTATGCTCGAGGACGAGAAACGGGCGCAGCAGATTTCGCTCGACAAGCTCAGCGCGGAATCGGCGCGCCTCTCGCGCAAGCTCGCCGAGACCGAGGCGAGCCTCACCGCCTCACAAGGACGTCTGCGCCATGTCGAGGGCAATGTCGCCGAATTGAATATCGAACGGTCGCGGCTCACAACCGCGCTGGATGAGGCAAATGAACGGCATGATCACGAGCTGACCACCCAGCGCATGCGGTTCGATGCACTACAGGCACGGGCTGCGGCGAGCGAGAAACTGCTCGGCGAAGCGCGCGAACATCTGCTGGCGCGCGCCGACGAGATTCGCACCTATGACCGTCGCGCGGGCGAACTCGCGCTGGAACGGGACGCGCTGCAGGCGCGCGTGGCCGATCTCGAGGCCGAACGCATCCAGCGGGAGTCCGAATTCAAGGAAGTCGACCAGGCGCGGACAACATTGATGGAGCGGAGTGCCGCACTGGCGCGCGCCTTCACCGCCAAGGAAGCGGCGCTGACGCGCGCCGAAGACACCATCGCGGCTCTCAACGAGCAGATCGCGTCACTGGAAGCCGCCCGTTCGGCCGAAAAACAGGCGGCGGATCAACGTATCGAGGAACTCGGCGCATCGTTGCGCCGTGAACAGATGCAATGCTCGGTGGTCGAAGGCGCGCTTGAGACGGCGCGCAAGGATTTCGCGCGGCTGATGCGGGAGGCCGTAGCCCTCCAGCGCGAGCAGATGGCGCCGGACGATCCGGCGAGACTTCAGCCGGCCAACGCGGCCTGAAACGCCTCAACGCGATATGCGCGACAACGCCGGGCCCGGGAGCCCGGCGTTTTTTTCAGCGGCCCGTTTCCTGTCGGCCGCCTTTTCCGGAATTCTACGCCACCGACCTGGCGGCCGGCGGCTTGTTGTCCTGGGCAACGGGCCGCGCATCGGGGTGAAGAATGTTCTCGGGCACCCGTACGACATTCCAGGCGAGGCCCAGCCTCTCCAGTCCGTGGATCAGATAGCCGTTGACGTCGATTTCCCACCAGCGGTGGCCCGCCATGGCCGCGCGCGGGAAGTAGTGATGGTTGTTGTGGAAGCCGTCGCCGAACGTGAGCAGGGCGAGCCAGAAATTATTCTTCGAGTGATTGTCCTGAGGATAGCGTTCCGAGCCCCAGCGGTGGCCGACCGAGTTCACCCCCATCACGCAATTGAGAAAGAAGAACGTCCGCACGAATCCGCCGAACAGAATTGAACTGATCATGTGCTCGACGCCGCCAAAGGCATAGCCGTACAGCCCGGGGAAAATGAACACTGACGCCGCGTACCAGAACCAGCGCGTACGGTCATAGAACATCACGACCGGATCGTCTGTTAATCCCTGTCCATAGACCGACATGTCGGACGTTGCGTCGTCGAAGATCCAGCCGATATGCCCGTTCCACATTCCTTTCCAGGTCGACACGTCATGGCAATGGCCGTCAATGTGAGGGCTGTGGAGATCGCCGCAATGATCGGCCTGCGCGTGGTGGCGGCGATGGTCGGCCGCCCATTTCAGAATCGACCCTTCGCAGGCCATGCTGGCAAATGCACCGAGCACGTAACGAATGGCGGGATAGGTATCGAAACTCTTGTGCGAGAAGTGCCGGTGCATCGCCATGCCGATGCCGACATTGATCACCGCAAAGCCGATCAGAAAGCTTGTGACTTCGATCCATGTGAGATCGTGCCGGATAAACCAGAGCGCGGCGGCCATCGTGCCGGCAATCAGCGAAAAGAAGATAACGCAATATTCCAGCCGCTTTCTGAACGCGGCGGGGCCACCATAAATCACGCCGAAAGGCGGCTGCTCAGCATGGGAGGCCATTCCCTTCCTCCACCCCACTCCGTCCCGGCGGGCGTCTGCTTTCGGCGCCCTTATGGTTGACAAAACCTTATCGACTTTAGGTAGTACCGCAGCCCGATTGCGCGGTCCAGCACCCGTCCGCAAATGGTCGAATCTCGGTTAGCTCGACCGGCTGGATAAGGCGCGCTAACGCAGCAGTTCGCGCATCGCCCGGTCGAGGCCCTCGAGCGTGAGCGGATACATTCTGCCGCCCATGAGCTGACGGACGATCCGGATCGAATGGGTGAATTCCCATTCCTGTTCAGGCACGGGGTTGAGCCACACGCAAGCCGGATAGGTTCGCGTCAGCCTTTCAAACCACAGCGAACCCGGTTCGTCATTGTAGTGCTCGACCGAGCCGCCGGCATGCGTGATTTCGTAAGGCGACATCGATGCATCGCCGACGAAAATGACCTTGTAGTCGTGCGGATAGGTATGCAGCACGTCCCAGGTCGGGGTTGTTTCCTGAAAGCGCCGCCGGTTTTCCCTCCACACGCGTTCGTAGAGGCAATTGTGGAAATAGAAATATTCGAGATGCTTGAATTCGCTTCGTGCCGCGGAAAACAGTTCCTCGGTCGCCTTGATGTGCCAGTCCATCGACCCGCCGATATCGAAGAACAGGAGCACCTTCACGGCGTTGTGCCGCTCCGGACGCATCAGGATGTCGAGATAGCCCTTGTGCGCCGTCCCCTTGATCGTGCCGTCGAGGTCGAGCTCATCCGGCGCGCCGGTGCGGGCAAATCTGCGCAACCGGCGCAGCGCCAGCTTGATGTTGCGTGTGCCGATCTCGACGTCATCATCGAGGTCCTTGAACTCGCGCTTGTCCCACACCTTGACCGCGCGGAAATTCCGGTTCGCATCCTGCCCGATGCGCACGCCTTCCGGATTGTAGCCATAGGCGCCATAAGGCGACGTGCCGGCAGTCCCGATCCATTTCGAGCCGCCCTGATGCCGCCCTTTCTGCTCGGCAAGCCGCTTGCGTAGCGTCTCCAGCAGTTTGTCGAGACCGCCCATGGCCTCGATCTGCTTCTTCTCTTCCTCGGTGAGATATTTCTCGGCGAGCTTCTTCAACCAGTCGGCCGGAATATCCGCCTCGATCACGCCGTCGATCGTTTCGAGGCCCTTGAACACATGCCCGAAGACGCGGTCGAACTTGTCGAGATTGCGCTCGTCTTTCACCAGCGTCGTGCGCGAGAGATAGTAGAAATCCTCGACCCGCCGCGAGGCAAGATCGGCCTGCATCGCCTGCATCAGCGTCAGGTATTCACGCAGGGTCACCGGAACGCCGGCCTGCTTAAGCTCCTGAAAAAACGTGACGAACATGACCCTGCTTATTACCGCATCGCATTAACCGGCGCGAGGTATCGCCCCTAGCCAGGGAACCGGCAAGACGGTATCAAACTTGACGGTATCAACTTGCCGATAAAGCAAGAAGAAGCGCTGGCTGGGAGGATTCACGAATGCCGATGCGCGACCGCGCCCGCTGGGCGCTTGCTGTCCTGCTGTCGACGGCACTGCTGAGCGCGCCGGCCATCTGGAATCGCTTCCCTCTCCTGCAATACGACACTGGCGGCTATCTGGCGCGGTGGTTCGAGCATTATCTCGTCCCGAGCCGCGCGGTCGTCTACGGCTTGATCCTCACCGCAGGCGCTCCACTCTCGTTCTGGCCGGTCGTGCTCGTGCAAAGCGTGCTCACCGTCTGGATCATCGCGCTCACGCTGCGTGTCCACGGGCTGGGCGGCAGGCCCGGCCTGCTCGCAGGCGTCATCGCGGCGCTGTGCGCGGTCACCACTCTGCCCTGGCTCACCGCCATCCTTCTTACCGACATTTTTGCAGGCCTTGCCGTGCTCGCGCTCTATCTGTTGCTGTTGCGCGCCGACGCGCTGTCGCGCAACGAACACATCGGCCCGGTCGCGCTGATCGGCGTGTCCGTCGCCACGCATAGCGCAACTTTCGCGGTGCTCCTGGCGCTTCTCGCTGCCGGCGCGCTCGTCAGCGTGATTGATCGTGCCCGCCTCCCGCTCCGGCGCGTCGCCCACGGCGCCGCCGCGCTCACGCTCGGGGCGTTCCTGGTGTTTGCCGCCGACGGCATCGTCGCCGGGCGCGTGGCCTGGACGCCGGGAGGTTTCGCTCTTTCCTTCGGCCGCATGCTGCAGGATGGAATCGTGAAGAAATATCTCGACGAGCATTGCGCGCGCGAACGCCTTGTGCTGTGCGCTTACAAGGATGACCTCCCGCGCGACGCCGACACGTGGTTCTGGGGCAACGCGATTTTCGACAAGCTCGGCCGTTTTGACGGCCTCGACAGGGAAATGGCGCATATAGCGCTGGCAAGCATCGCCGCATATCCAATGCTCCAGGTCGAGACCGCCATCGTCGCCGCCGCGAAACAACTCGTCGACGTGCATACCGGCGAAGGCGTGATCAACTCGATCTGGCACACCTACGGCATCATCGAGCGCTACACGCCGCATCTTGTCCCGTATATGCATGCCGCGCGCCAGCAGACGACCGGCATCGATTTCACGGCGATCAACAGGCTGCAGTACCCGATCGCGCTTCTGGGACTTTTCGCATTGCCGGTCATTGCCGGCTTTGCCCTGCGGCGTCGCGGCTTCACCGACATCGGGGAACTGGCCGCCGCCAGTTGTCTCGCAATTCTGGCCAACGCATTTGTCTGCGGCGTCCTCTCGAACCCGCATGACCGTTACGGCGCGCGCCTGATCTGGCTTGCACTGGCAACGGCCGCCATCGCCGCTATCCGGATTTACGAGGCGCGCGAAAATCTGCCTGCAGCCGACGCGGCCGCCGCGCGCCCCTAGACCGTCGCCGGCAGGGATGAAACACGGCTCCGTGCGTGCTATGCGATAGCACCCGCCGTTCATACTTTCCCGGAGCCAGTCAATGTCTGACGCCGCCGTGTCGCAGCAACTCACCCCTGAAGGGAAACTCCGCGTCGCGATCGCCATTGCGCCTGCACCCTCCGCGCAGTTCGCGATCAGGGACGGGTCAGGCGCCTATCGCGGTGTTGCCGTCATTCTCGGCTGCGCCCTGGCAAAAAGACTCGGCGTCGAGGCCGAGCTGATCGCGCATAACGGGTCGGGCGAAGTGCAGAATTCGGCCGCGGACAATAAATGGGATGTGGCCTTCCTGCCGGTCGACGAAGAACGCAAGAAATTTGTCGACTTCGGCAATGCCTACCACATCCTGCAAAGCACCTACCTCGTTGGACCGGCTGCAAAGCTTAGTTCCGTCGCCGAAGCCAATCGTGCCGGTGTGCGTATTGGCGGCGTCGCCAATACCGCAACGTTCCGCACATCGAACAAGACCGCGCCCAATGCCGCACATACCGCGTACGAAAAGGCCGAGCAGGCCGTGGCGGCGCTGCAAGAAGGCAAGCTGGATGCAATCGCTTTTTCGCGGGAGTCACTCACCGGCCTGCAGGCGAAAGTCCCCGGCTCGCGCATCCTTGACGGCGGTTTCATGAATTCCACGACATCGGTCGCGGTTCCCAAGGGAAAGCCGGCGGCCCTTGCCTATGTCAGTGAATTCATCGAAGAGGCCAAGGCCTCCGGTCTCGTCCGCCAGGCCTTCGACGAGATGGGATTAAAGATGTCGCAGGTCGCCCCGCCGGGCATGAAGTCTTAGGCTGCTTCCGGCGTATGGATGTGCTCCGGCCGCACACCGAGAGCAAGCAGGCGTCCGGGAATGCGCCGCAGCAGCGGCCACTGCAGGATCTTCATGAACAAAGGCGCCGTTGCACGCTTGTTGGCGAGCGCCGGACCGATGATCCTGCCCTGGATGAAAATTTGAATGCGTTGTGTCAGGCGCGCCGGAAATTCGCGGCGGCGCTGAACGCTCGCAAGGGTTTCGACGGTCACGGATTTTGCCTTGAGCCGCGATACCAGGATATTGGCGGCCGCGACCGCATCCTGCACCGCCAAATTGATGCCGACGCCGCCAATCGGCGACATGGCATGCGCGGCGTCACCGATGCAGAGAAGGCCTGGCCGATACCATTGACGCAGCCGGTCGACCGCCACCGTCAATAGTTTGACACTGTCCCAGCTCGCGATCTCGCCCAGCCGATCGCGTGTAAAAGGCGACATCTCGCCGACGGCCTGCCGTAATTTATCAAGCCCCGCGGCCCTGATCGCATCGGCACGCCCCTTCGGAATGACATAGGCGCACTGCCAATAATCCGTACGGTTGAGCATCACCATCATGCGGCCGCCCTCGACGTGGCCGAAGGTCTCGTCCGGATCGCTCTGCTTGCGCGATAGCCGAAACCACATGACATCCATGGGCGCTCCAAAGTCGTCGATGACCATCCCGGCCCTGTCACGCAAAGTGGAATGCCGGCCATCGCAACCGATCGTGAGGTCGGCATGAATTTCAAGCTCGCCGTCCGGCGCATTCGCGCGCACGCCAACGACGCGCTCGCCTTCGCGGATCACGTCGATGGCCTCGGTGCGCATGCGCAGATCGAATGTCCTGTAGCGCTTCGCCTTGTCAGCAATGAAGTTGAGGAAATCCCATTGCGGCATCAGCGCGACGTACTTGCACTGCACGGGCAAATGTTCGAAATGGCCGACGACAACATGATCGCTGCCGATCTGCAGGGAGATCTGGCGGACGATTGAGTGAGGCAGCTTCAGAAATTCGTCGAGAAGCCCGAGCTCATGCATCATTTCCAGCGTGGAGGGATGCACAGTGTCGCCACGGAAATCGCGAAGAAAATCGGGATGCTTTTCAAGCACGACCACCGGAATGCCGGCGCGCGCGAGAAGAAAACCCAGCATCATGCCGGCAGGGCCGCCGCCGGCGATGCAGCAACTTGTGTCGAGACGCGCCATGCGAACCTCAGCGTATTGCCGGGATAAGAGCGTCGTGGCGCCGGTGGTTCCGCAAGGCGGAGCGCTGTCTAGGCCTGCTTGTCCGGCGTCGTCACGGACAGACCATCGAGATCGTCCGTCACTTTGATCTGGCACGACAGGCGCGAATTCGGACGCACGTCGTAGCCGAAGTCGAGCATGTCCTCTTCCATCGGCGAGGGCCCGCCGACTTTTTCTCGCCAGGCCTCATCGACATAGACGTGGCAGGTCGCGCAAGCGCAGGCGCCGCCGCATTCGGCTTCGATGCCGGGAATATTGTTGCGGATCGCGGTCTCCATCACGGTCGAGCCGACCTCGGCTTCGACCGTGCGGGCGGTACCGCTGGAATCGGTATAGGTGATCTTCGGCATGGGGAAATGAGCAAGGACAGGATACGCAAAGAGGTGACGTGGCACCTATATAGTCATTCAGCCGGTGATGCCATCCCCATCATTGAGCCGAAAGAAGTGCGGAAATATGTGTGCGCGCCTCGGCCACGGCGCGCGCGAGTTGATCAATCTCCGCGCCGAGATCGGCCGGCATGCCGCCCGCAGCCAGTTCGGTATTCGCAGCCGCGCGCGCGACCCGCGACGCGCCGATACCGACGGCAGAACCTTTGAGCGTGTGCGCCAGTGTCACGATCGCCGCCGGAGCGCTTGTGTGAATGCGCTGCATGAGAAGTTCCGCCTGGCGGTCAAAGAGCTGCAGAACTTCGCGCTCAAGACCGCGATCACCGAAAGTCATGCGGCTGAGATGGGCGCGATCAAGGATCGCGGTCTCCGACGCGTCTATCGGGGTCCGCTCGCTCAATCTGACCGCGGCTTGCGCCATACCGGCCTCCCACTGCTCTTGTTGTTGAGCTGCAGTTTGGCCCGGCCAGGTTCAAATCCCGGTAAATATGCGACTGCTCGCGACGGCGGGACGGCCCACGACGACAACGGTGGTTAAGCCTGCGTAACCGCGCCGGCGAGAATACCTGTTGGCAACCTCGTGCAGCCGCAACGTAGCCGCAGTTCCGCCGCCAAGATGCATACCGCCACAATTCGGCGTGCCAGGTTTGACACAGGTACGTTCGACACAGTTCGACTTCGCGCGCCCGTTTGCTATGGTTAGCAATCAGTTAACGATGATAAAAAAGTCCTTACCGGCGTGGTTTCTTTCGTGTTGCCAAGGCGATAGGATACCCGCCGGGAGAGAAATCGGGGATGTAGGCGGCGCGAAAGGCCGCAGCGGGTGCCGCGTCAGCGGCGCCAAGCCTCGATCTTTTTGACGGTTCGGGCCGCGGCGACAGTCCGGCGTAATGGCGAGGCGACGACCGAAATGGCGAATAATCCGCAGAAAACAAAAGATGCGACCGAAGAGGCGCTGACCGC
>DATEKG010000155.1:0-3288 GCA_035277565.1 Pseudolabrys sp. | reverse complement strand
GGCGATCGAAACCGTCTATGTTGATTTTCGCAATTCCGAAGGCCTCCGGCGCGACACCGAAACAGCGCGGCGCGATGGGTTCGCCGGGCGTCTTGCGATCCATCCCGCACAGGTGGCGGTGATCAATGACGTCTTCGCGCCGTCCGCGGCCCAGATCGAAAGGGCAAAGGCGGTCGTTGCGGCCTTTGCCGCGCAACCGGGCGCAGGCGCGGTCGGGATCGACGGCAAGATGTATGACCGGCCGCATCTCGTGCGGGCCCAGGCCCTGCTGGCGAGCCTGAAGCATTAGGCGGCGTTACTTGTAGACTTTTGCAGGATCGAAGCGCTTTTCGGCGTCGCGGAATTCGAGCGTCGCCGAACCGGCCTTGCCCAGCGGTACGGCGCGATAGAAGCATGAGCGCCGTCCGGTGTGGCAGGCTCCGCCGCCCTGCTGGTTGACCCGGAGCCACACCGCATCCTGGTCGCAATCAACGCGCAGTTCGACGACGCTTTGCACGTGGCCGGATTGCTCGCCCTTTTTCCAAAGCGCCTTGCGCGAGCGGCTGAAATACCACGCCTCGCCCGTCGAGATCGTCTTGTGCAAGGCTTCGTTGTTCATATGCGCGACCATCAACACCTCGCCCGATGTGGCGTCGGTCACCACCGCGGTGATCAGGCCATCGGCGTCGAAATTCGGCTTCAGCGAGAGGCCTTCTTCAATCCCGGTCACGTTTTTCGTCATGGGTTTTTCTTGGAATTTTTATTGGAATTATTCCTGGAAACCGCTGCCCGCAATTGACGTCATCATGCATTGCCGGCCGTCGACCGGCAACATCCCCGACATCGCAACGCTGGATACTGAACGCGCCGCTCAGCGGTCGCCGCCGCGCAGCATCGTCATGAAACGGACCTGTTCGGCCGGATCGTCACGGAATGCACCGGTGAAAAACGTGGTGACGGTCAAGGCGCCGGGCTTCACGACCCCGCGCAGCGACATGCACATGTGCTCGGCTTCGATCATCACCGCGACACCACGCGGCTTGAGAATTTCATCGATTGCGGTTGCGATCTGCGAGGTCAAATGCTCCTGCGTCTGCAGACGCTTCGCATAGACATCGACCAGACGCGCAAGCTTCGACAGGCCCACCACGCGCTCGACCGGCATATAGGCGACATGCGCCTTGCCGTAGAACGGCATCATGTGGTGCTCGCAATGCGAATTGAACACGATATCGCGGATGAGGACGAAGTCCTTGTAGCCGCCGGTTTCGCTGAAGGTACGATCCAGCACCTCCGCCGGGCATTCGCGATACCCTTGATAGACCTCGTCATAGGCGCCAACCACGCGCCGCGGCGTCTCGAGCAGGCCCTCCCGGTCCGGATTGTCACCGGCATAGGCGATCAACGTGCGTACCGCGGCTTCGGCTTCTTCCCGCGACGGGCGCGCCGCGACCGCAGCCGGTGCGGCCCGCACGTGATTCGACAAGCCCTGCTTGGGCCATGGTTTGACGTTGGTGTTCTTTGCATCCATGACGGGTCTCTCCGTTCGACCGGCACGTGCCCATATGGACTGCGCCGGAAGTGTCACCGGGGTGGCCGCGTCATGTGGTGCGCACCGGCACCAGGACGCCGCATTCCCATTCAACACGGCTCGCTTCACGTCGGTGGTAGACAACCCCTTCTCGCACCGTCGTTTCAATCCCTATATATTCCTTTGCACAGCAGAGGCAATCTGCCGATTCCGCAGGTTTTGAATGCTTAACGACGTCTATAACACCCGAATCCTCGACCTCGCGGGCAATATCCCGCGTCTCGGCCGCTTGCCCGCCCCCGACGCGACAGCGACGGCGCATTCGAAACTCTGCGGGTCGACAGTGACGGTCGACCTGAAGATGAGCGGCGGCGAGGTCACGGATTTCGCGCATGACGTGAAGGCCTGCGCGCTCGGGCAGGCGTCCTCTTCAATCATGGCGCGTCATGTGATCGGCGCCAAACCCGCCGAGCTGCGAGAGCTGCGCGAGACCGTGCGAAAGATGCTGAAGGAGAACGGACCGCCGCCGACTGGGAAATGGGCGGAGATTGCGGTGCTCGAACCCGTTCGCGACTACAAGGCCCGGCACGCTTCCACGCTGCTCACTTTTGACGCGGTGGTATCGGCGATCGACCAGATCGAGGCCAAGGCGCCCCAGAAGGACGCGCAAGCGGCCGAATAGCTATTTTGCCGCCGCCAGACCGCCGGTTTTTGCCCGCGGGAGCTCAGCCCGATCGCCGCCCGGCTTGCCGCATCCCGCGGTCAGCCGCGGCAAGTTCTGCGACGCGCCCGTATTGCCGATGCGGATTCCTGTCACCATGCGCGCGCTCTCGGTTCGAACGAGCATCGAATGGCTGCCCATGGCGGCAAACGCCCCGATCAGCGTGGCCGGCACGCGCGCCGAAGCGTATGTGACGAGTTCGTCGGGCGATGAATGCCGCTCGGATGAGACAATTTTCAACGCGGCGGAATTGCTTCCGACCCGCAGACTGACCTTGTCGAGCGCAGCCGGCACCGGCGTCTGTTCGGCGCTGTGCCGCCGTTCGATATAGGTGACATCGTAACTGTCTCCCGCCGGGCCGCAGGCAACCACGAGGTCGAAGCTGCCGATTTCCTCGCCCTCGATAGTCAGCGGATGACGGCGGGCAAGCGTCGCCACGCCCGAACGATTGACGAGGGCCCACCGCTGCTCGCTGATCGGAGTAGCGTGAACGCCGTTCGTCATGTGCGACGCCGGCCCTGCTGATATGACCGCCGACGAGGTTGCGACCGTGCCTGTCGGTATTTCATCCGCGTCGTCGGTCGTCACTCGCGTCCGCCGCAATTCCTCGCGTGTGAGCGCGTGCATCGGCTCCCATGGGGGAATTCGCAACGCGACGTCGAGCAGATCGATGGACGCTCCCATCTCCGCCGTATATTGGGCAAGCTTTCCGATATCGCGCTGAACAAGGACGAGGTCTTCCGCCGAATAATTTGCGGCGGTCGGATCATCGCGGCGATCGCCCAGCCAGATCTGGTGCACCATCACGCGCGAGTCGATGGGGACCGAGCGGTGCACGCCGCCCAACAGAACGAAGGCGCACATCGACTCGCAGTCAGCGCGCGGGGACAATGTGACGCGCGGCTCATCGTTACCCTCGGCCGGAAGATCGATCAGCGTGCCGACGGTCGTCGCGAGTTTCAGGTTGCGCAGCTCGCGCCCGAGTGCGATCGCGCCGTGCACCGACCCGCCATCGGAGTCGAACACGACGGTCGCGCCATTGACGTCGTGGTTCTGC
>DATEKG010000154.1:0-2586 GCA_035277565.1 Pseudolabrys sp. | reverse complement strand
GGCCATCAAGAGTCTCGGTGACCTCGCGCTTGGGCGTCTGAGCGCGTGGCATTACGACTACAATCACAAGTCCAAGATGAACGCGGACTTCGTGAAGGCTTTCAACGCCGAGTACAAGCGCAATCCCGACTTCTTCGCGGTCGGCGGCTATGACGGCATGCATCTCATTTATGAGACGCTCAAGAAGACCGGCGGCAAGACCGACGGCACCGCCCTCGTCGCAGCTGCGAAGGGGATGAAATGGGAAAGCCCGCGCGGGCCGATCTCGATCGATCCTGCGACCCGCGACATCGTGCAGAACGTCTATATCCGCCGGGTCGAGAAAGTCGGCAACAAGATCGTCAACGTCGAGTTCGAGACGATTCCGAACGTGAAAGACCCGACGCACAAATAGACTTCCGCTTGCGGCGCAAGCACTTCCGGATGGGGCGATCACACGGTCGCCCCGTCCTGTTGTTCAGGGCGACGAATTCGCTCATTTCCGTGCAGGCGGGAATCCGGTGTTATGATCGAGCGGTCCCAGTTTTGATTCCGGATCCTCGCCGCTGCGGGAATGAACGGGCGAACGGCACGGCTGCAACCAACGCGTAAGCACGATCATGCTCCCTCCGATCTTCGGTGTGCTGTTCGATGGTTTCGCCTACGGCATGCTGCTTTTTGTGCTTTCAGTCGGCCTGTCGGTGACACTTGGCCTGATGAATTTCGTCAATCTCGCGCATTGCGCTTTTGCCATGCTCGGGGGCTATGTCACCGTCACTCTGGTCAATGAATTCCACTGGCCGTTTCTGGCGACACTTCCGGCGGCATTTGTTGCCGCGGCGATTGTGAGCGTGGCGCTCGAACGCACGCTTTATCGCTATCTCTATCGCTCAAGTGATCTTGACCAGGTGTTGCTCACGATCGGGCTCGCCTTCATTTCGGTCGCTGTCGCAGCCTATATTTTCGGCACGCTGCAGCAGCCGGTCGAAACTCCGGAAATCCTGCGAGGCGCAGTAGCCGTATTCGGGCTTGGCCTCGGCAAGTACCGGCTGTTCCTGATCGGCGTCGCGCTGGTTGTGACCATGCTGCTTGTCGCCGGGCTTGAATATACGCGGTTCGGTGCACAGGTTCGCGCCGCGGTCGACAACCAGCGCATGGCGAGCGGCCTCGGCATCGACGTCGATCGCACCTTCGCCGCAACCTTTGCGCTCGGTTCGGGCCTGGCAGGATTGGGCGGCGCATTGGCGATCGAGATCGTCGGACTCGACCCGAATTTCGCCTTCACCTATCTCGTCTACGTGCTGATCATCGTATCCGTCGGCGGGCTCGGTTCGATTGCCGGATCCTTCATCGCCGCGATCCTGATCGGTGTCAGCGATGTCGCCGGCAAATACTACGCCCCCGAACTTGGCGCCTTCCTGATCTATCTGGTCATGGTGGTCGCACTGATGTGGCGTCCTGCCGGACTGTTCGGGAGGCGGTGACATGATCATCGGCCTCGCAGCAAACTCCTCCCATACCCACGCAAGCGGGAATGAGCAGAAAATGTGGCGGGCGCGATCATGACCGCCTCGGCCCGCACCCTCACCCCTCAGGCCTATCTTCAGAGGCAAAGCCGCTGGCACCCGTTTGAAATCGCCTTCTGGCTTGCGACCCTGCTGCCATTCGTCCTGTTCCCGGATTACCTGTCGCTGGCGAGCCAGATCGCGATCACCGCGCTGTTTGCACTCTCGCTCGACATCATCCTCGGTTACGCCGGCATCGTCTCGCTTGGACACGCCGCGTTCTTCGGAATCGGCGCTTATGGTGCAGGATTGATCTCCAAGTTCGGCTGGGGCGACCCGATCACCGGCGCCATTCTTGCGGCCCTGTTGTCCGGGATCGTCGGCTATGCCGTAAGTTTCATCGTCTCGCGCTTCCGCCATTTCACCCTGATCATGATCACGCTCGGTCTCGGCCTGCTCGCATTCGAGACGGCCAACCGTGCGCATTGGCTCACCGGCGGCAGCGACGGCCTACAGGGCATGGCGGTGTGGCCGGTGCTGGGCGTGTTCAAATTCGATCTCTACGGCTACACGGCCTACACCTATTCGCTCGCGACACTCTTTATTGTGTTTCTCGGCGCGCGCCGGCTGGTGAATTCGCCGTTCGGCCTCGCATTGCGCGGGATTCGCGAAAACTGGGTGCGCATGCCGGCGGTCGGCGCAGACAGCCGCGCACATATCCGCAAGGCCTTTACGATCGCCGCCGCGATTGCCGGGCTCGCCGGCGCAGTGCTGGCGCAGACGACCGAAAGCGTGTCGCTCGAATCGATCAGTTTTCAGCGCTCCGCCGACGTGCTGGTGATGCTCGTCCTGGGCGGTGCGGGCCGCCTTTACGGCGGTCTGGTCGGTCCGGTGATCTTCATGGTTGCGCGCGACCAGTTTTCCGGCATCGCGCCGCAATACTGGTATTTCTGGATCGGTGTGCTGCTGGTGACGGTCGTCATGGTGTTGCCCAACGGCATACTCGGCGGCCTCTCGCTGATCGTCGCGCGGTGGAGACGCCGCACATGAGCGTGCCGGCCCTCGAGACGCGCGGACTGTCGAAGGCTTTCGGCTCGCTGCC
>DATEKG010000153.1:0-11555 GCA_035277565.1 Pseudolabrys sp. | reverse complement strand
ATTGTGACGTCTTGCGTCGAAAAATGGCGGATTCATCAAAACGCAGTCAAAGCTTCCGGCTGCAAGCCCGTTGCGCCGCAGTGCATCAACATCTCCTGCGTCAGCGCAGACGACGGTCACACGACCGGCAAGCCCGTTGAGTTTTGCATTGCCTGCAGCGAGATCGCATAAACGGGCATCGATTTCGACAAGCGTGGTGATGAGCCCCGTTAGTCGCATCGAAAGCGCAAGGCCGGCGGCGCCGACTCCTGCGCCGAGATCGGCCGCGCGCTGCCCGGCCCGTGCACGCACCGCAGCAGCCAGCAAAATCGCGTCGTGCCCGACGCGATGCCCCCGCAACGGTTGGCGAATTTTCAGTGAGCCGCCGAGAACTGCATCTTCACTGACGTCGTCATCAGCGATCATCGGGACGCAACTCATGACCAAGCCCGGCATCCTCCAGCAGTTGCCGTGCGCGCAACTCATGCCCCTCCGCCACCAGAACGCGGCGCGGCAGCACGCCGAGCGAACCTTCCAGAACACTCATGTTCTGGTCGAACACCAACGAGCGAATGCCTGCGCCTTCCAGCAGCGCAACCACCGCAGAAACCAGAACCGCGTCATTTGTGCGAATGATTTCGCGCATCGATACCCGCCTTAAGTTGCCGGAATAGCGAACGATCGCGGATAATGTTTTTGCTGCACGTGTGCCCCCTTGCGCCCTTCGGGTCCTTTTGCTTTCACGCTAAATTGCGGTGGTTCGACAGTCTAACGTACTTGCCGCAGTGGTATAGCGTTCCTATTCTCGCCTGTTCCTAACCGCCGGGAGATTGCATTTTGGCCGTTGTCGTTCCCTTTGAAAGCCCCAACCCGGCCTCGCTCAATCGTCTCGTCGAACTGGTGGCACCGGACATGGAGCGCGTCAACTCGACGATCCTGGCGCGCACCGGCTCCGAAGTAACCATGATCCCGGAGGTCGCCAATCACCTGATTTCTTCGGGCGGCAAGCGGTTGCGCCCGATGCTGACGCTGGCCATGGCGCGCCTTGCCGGTTATTCGGGCGACGGCCACATCAAGCTCGCGGCCGCGGTCGAGTTCATGCACACGGCCACGCTTTTGCACGACGACGTCGTCGATGAAAGCGACATGCGGCGCGGAAAAGTCGCCGCCCGCATGTTGTGGGGCAACGAGGCCAGCGTGCTTGTCGGCGATTTCCTGCTTGGCCAGGCGTTCAAGATGATGGTCGAAGTGGGCAACCTGCATTCCCTTGAAATCCTGTCTTCAGCCGCCGCTGTGATCGCAGAAGGCGAAGTCATGCAACTTGGCACCGCCAAGAACACTGCAACCAATGAGGATGAATATCTCGCGGTGATCCGCGCCAAGACCGCCGAGCTTTTTGCCGCGGCCTGTGAGGTTGGCCCCGCGCTCGCCGCGAAAGAAAAGGCTGCGCTCGCCGCGTGCCGGTCGTTCGGCATGAACATCGGGGTTGCCTTCCAGCTTGTCGACGATGCTCTCGACTACGGGGGCAAATCGGCAAAGCTCGGCAAGAACGTCGGCGATGACTTTCGCGAAGGAAAGATAACCCTGCCGGTCGTGCTTTCTTTCCGGCGCGGAAACGAAAGCGAGCGAGCCTTCTGGAACCGGACGCTTGTCGACGGTGATATCCGGGACGGCGATCTCGATCGGGCCATGGCGTTGATGTCAAGGCATCATGCGATCGAAGACACGGTCGGCCGCGCGCGGCATTACGGAGCGATCGCCATCGACGCTCTCGCATTGGTGCCCTCGTCCGAAATAAAATCGGCGCTGGAAGAAGCGGTCGCTTTCTGTATCGGACGCGCGCACTAGCGCGTGCCTTCGCTCAATTCTGGTGTGCGGTGTACCCGGTTGCCGGATCGCGCAGCAATTGAAAGCGGATATTCGGATCCGGATCCTGTCCGATATATTTGCCGTAAGCATAGACCGGCGGCGCACAGCCGTTCGGCTGCGGCTCCGGATGACCCGGCAGCAGGAAATTCCAGGAGAAACTGTCGGGGCGGTCGACGCATCGCGCATGCGGGTTTGATTTCACCCGCGCCAGTGCCGGCTCCGCGACGAGGGCAACAAGTGCCGCAAGCACGATAGTGTCCCGACGGAATTTCATTCGCCACCTCCCGAGTGCTGCCTGTCGCAGGGCGCGCGCGTTGCCAATCGTTTCGTCCAAAGCCGGCAAATTCAAGATCGGGCCGGAGGCAACCCGAGCGTCGCCGGACGGATCCACCAGGTCTCGTGGGCCTGTTGGAGCCGCCGGGCCGCCTTCCCCGCTTCCCCCCCAGTCCGAAACAACGCAAAGCAGGTTGCGCCGGAGCCGGACATCCGCGCGAGCTTGCACCCGGGCAACGCGTTCAATGCGTCGAGCACGAGTCCAATCACCGGTGCGCAGGCGACGGCCGCTTCTGTGAGATCATTGCCGTGCAAACGGATGCATTCGATCAGCGCATCGAAATCCTGTGGGACGCGTGCAAGCAAATTGTGGTCATTTGCAGCGGAAAACCGACCAAACACGTCGCGGGTCGCCACCGGGACGCCCGGATTGACGAGAACGGCCGGTAAGGGCGGAAAATCGAGCGGCGCCGATAGTTGTTCTCCCACGCCGCGCATGATGCGCGGGCGCGGATCGAGGCATACTGGTACGTCGGCCCCGACCGACCGGGCTGCCGCCGTCAGTCGGCCGTCTGTCGGGTGGATGTCGTTAAGCCGTGCAAGAAGGCGAAGAGCGGCCGCCGCATCCGCCGAACCGCCACCAAGGCCTGCGGCGACCGGGAGCTTCTTCTCGAGAGAAAACCGCCCGGCCCTCAGTCCATTCATCCGGCCGCGCAACTCATGAAGCGCCTTGATCACGAGATTGTCGGACAGCGGCCCGCTTTGAGCGGCGAAAGTTCCAGCGATCTCAAGGCCGTCGTCGGCGCCGGGTTGCAATCGCACGAGGTCTGCGACATCGGCAAAAGCCACGAGACTTTCAAGGTCGTGATAACCGTCGGCACGGCGACGGAGGACCCGCAAGGTAAGATTGATCTTCGCAGGAGCCTGCTCTACCAGCGCCGCTGTCACGCGTCAGCCCGTCGCCCGCGCATGATCTAGCCGCCGTCGCCGCTCTTCTTGCCGGCCTTCGCCTGCGAGGATGTCTCCTCCGGCAACCCGGATTTGAGCTTTTCTTCAATCTTGGGCAGTTCTTCCGGGTCGGGCTTAAGATCGCGCGCGTGCGCCCACTGGAACTTCGCCTCAAGAAGCCGGCCGACACGCCAGTAGGCATCGCCGAGATGGTCGTTGATCGTCGGGTCTTCCGGCTTGAGTTCGATCGCGCGTTCGAGCTGCTTGGTCGCTTCCTCGTAGTTGCCAAGCCGGTAATAGGCCCAGCCCAGGGAGTCGACAATATAGCCGTCGTCAGGCCGCTGCTGGACGGCCTTTTTGATCATCTCCATTCCCTGGTCGAGATTGATGCCCTGATCGATCCAGGAATAGCCGAGATAGTTGAGCACATGCGGCTGGTCGGGGAAGAGCTCAAGCGCCTTCTTGAGGTCAGCCTCCGCTTTGGGCCACTGTTTCGAGCGCTCGTAACAAATTCCCCTGAAGTAGAAGATCACCCAGTTTGACTTTTCCGGCGTGCCGATCGCGGTGACACCTTTCGAATAGACATCGGCACATTCGGCGAATTTCTTGTGCCCGCGCAGAACATTGCCGAGCGCCATGATCGCTTCGAGATCGTCGGGATGCTGTTTGATCAGCGCTTCAAGATGCTTCTGAGCTTCATCCGGGCGATCAAGCGTGTCCAGGTTTGCCGCCATCTGGATTGCCGCATTGCGGTGGAGAGGCGAATTCGCCGGCACGCGTTCATAAGCCTTGATCGCGAGCTCGGGCTTCTTCAGGGACTCGTAGAGATCCGCCAGTGACAGCAGGGAAAGCGAATGACTCGGAGCGAGATACAGTGACAATTGCAGATAGACCAAACCAAGATCTTCGCCACCGCGCCGGCCGAGCGATGCGCCAAGGCCGTAAAGCGCCTCCGCGGCCCCAAGCTGCACGTTAGGAACAAGCGGAGGAAGCTTTTCACCCGCCTTGAGCTTGTCCATCGCTTCCACGATCAGCGGGTGACGCGGCAGCACCTTGTCAAAGGCCTCGAAAATCGCCTGTGCATCCTTTGCCGACCGGTTGCGCGACAGCCAGCTGCCGTAAGCTTCAACAACGCGCAGGGCGGTGGAGTCGAGCTTGTACGCGTGCTCGAGCCGCTTGCCGGCCTCCTTCTCGTTATCCGCGAGGTCATAGATCATCCCCGCGTGCAGATCCTTGAAAATCGCGTACCACTCGGGTCCGGTGAGTCGATCAATCACCGCGATCGCGCCTTTCGTATCGTTGGCTCCGTAGAGGCTCCACGCCGATAGCAGCGTCGCGGTGAGATCCGTGATCGGACCACGGATCGACTGGGCAAGATCGCGGCGCGCGGCCGCATACTGTTTGTGCTTGATCCCGCTGACGCCCAGCACCAGGCGCGCGACCCGGTCGGTCTTGTCGGCTTGTGCGACCCGTTCGCCGAATTTCACTGCTTCGTCGACGTCGCCGTCGACGAGAAACGACAGGAAAACCCTGTCGAGCAATTCACTGTTGTTCGGATCCCGCTTGAGGGCGGCACGATAATAGGCTGCAGCGGCTGCGGCATCCCGCTGCTGGCCGGCGTGCCGAGCGGCAAGATAGCTGCCGGACGCGCTCGTGGAGCCGAGCGGCGTCACGCTCGATGACTGCGCTGCCAGCGTCATTGGCGTCGTGATAAGAATGGCGGCAAGCGCACTGCCGGCAGCGCAGCAGGCGAGTCTCGAGAACGTCACGGGTTATTGCTCCAATTGGGGCGGCTGGCCGCAGATTGCGCGCGTACCGCAATGTTGTACCGAGAATGGCCTTTTTGCGCCATCCCCGCAAGAACGCGAGGCACGGCGCGGACGCAAACCACCATGAAAGCCACGATGTGGCGGTATCGTGACCGCGGGCTGAAGTTCACATATTCGGGTAGTTTGGTCCGCCGCCGCCCTCGGGCGGAACCCAGGTGATATTCTGGTTCGGGTCCTTGATGTCGCAGGTTTTGCAGTGAACGCAGTTCTGCGCATTGATGACATATTTAGGCGCGCCTGCTTCCTCGACCCACTCATAGACGCCGGCAGGGCAATAGCGAGCGGACGGCCCGGCAAACACGGCATGTTCCGATGATTTCTGCAGTCCGGGATCCGCGACCCGCAGATGAACGGGCTGATCTTCCTCGTGATTCGTGTTCGAAAGGAATACCGACGAAAGTCGGTCAAACGTCAGCTTGCCGTCAGGTTTTGGATAGGAAATCGGTGTGCACGCGGACGCCGGCTTGAGGGTTGCATAGTCGGGTTTGCCATGGCCGAGCGAGCCAAAAAACGAGAATCCAAATGTGCTCGTCCACATGTCGAGCCCGCCCAGAGCAATCCCCGCAATAGTGCCGAATTTCGACCAGAGCGGTTTCGCATTGCGAACCTTCCATAAATCTTTACCGATGGCCGAGTTGCGCCAACCCGCATCGTAGTCCGCAAGTTCGTCATGGCCTCGACCATCGGCGAGCGCGGCCGCGGCGGCTTCAGCGGCCATGATGCCCGACAGAATGGCGTTATGGCTGCCCTTGATGCGCGGTACGTTCATGAACCCCGCATCGCAGCCGACCAGAGCTCCGCCTGGAAAGGACAATTTCGGCACCGATTGGTAGCCCCCTTCGGTCAAGGCGCGCGCGCCATAGGCGAGCCGCTTGCCTCCCGTAAATGTGTCGCGCACGAGCGGGTGGGTCTTGAAGCGCTGAAATTCCTCGAATGGCGACAAGTATGGATTGCTGTAATTCAGATGCAAAACGAAGCCGACGGATACCAGGTTGTCGTCATAGTGATAGAGAAACGAGCCCCCGCCGGTCGAATTATCGAGGGGCCAACCGAATGTGTGTTGCACCGTGCCTCTGCGATGTTTTTCCGGCGCAACCTGCCATAGCTCTTTCAAGCCGAGGCCGAATTTCTGGGGTTGGCGGTCTTTGCCAAGATCGAACTTCGCGGTCAATTGCTTGCCGAGATTGCCGCGCGCGCCTTCCGCAAACAGCGTGTATTTCGCGCGCAGCTCCATGCCGCGGGTAAAGCCGTCCTTTGGCTCTCCACTCTTGCCGATGCCCATGTCTCCGGTTGCGACGCCGCAGACCGCACCGTTCGCGTCGTAAAGAATCTCACTCGCCGCAAAGCCTGGGTATATCTCAACGCTAAGCGCTTCAGCCTTGGTTGCAAGCCACCGGCACACGGTTCCGAGCGAGACTATAAAGTTGCCGTGGTTGTTCATGAGCGGCGGCATCATGACGTTCGGCAGCCGCAAGGCGCCGCCGGCGGTGAGATAGTAAAACCGGTCGTCGGTCACCGGGGTCTTCACCGGGACGTCTTCTGACCGCCAGTCCGGCAGCAGGCGATCGAGACCCGCCGGGTCGATCACTGCGCCGGAGAGGATGTGCGCGCCGACCTCCGAACCCTTTTCAACCACGACAACGGATATGTCGGAGTTGATTTGCTTGAGGCGGATTGCGCCGGCCAGGCCCGCCGGGCCGGCTCCTACAACAACGACGTCAAATTCCATCGCCTCGCGGGCGGGCAGTTCGGCCATGTTGCTCTCCCGCAGCCATTCTCTACTTTTGCACACGGGGCGGCAATCGCCGCGCACCCCGTGCTAGTGTACATAAATGGTCCCCATTGGCGAAAAGGCGGCACGTGATCTGCTCGATTTTTACATCGAGACCGGTGCCGATGCGCTCCTTGACGAGGAAGCGGTTAACCGGTTTGCGAGTGAAGAGCCGCAACCGGCCCTGCGCACAGTGTCGACGGAGACGCCGCAACCGACGCAACGGCCGAGCAACCTCCCGATAACCGGAACCCCCGCCCCGGATGAAGCAGCTATGGCCGCGCGCGAAGCAGCGCGAGGCGCGAAGACACTCGATGAGCTGCGAGCGATACTGGACAAATTCGAAGGTTGCACCCTGAAGGCGACAGCAACACAGCTCGTATTTGCGGATGGAAACCCGGCGGCGCGGCTGATGCTCGTCGGCGAAGCCCCCGGCCGCGACGAAGATATTGAAGGTCTGCCCTTCGTCGGGCGCTCCGGAAAACTGCTCGACCGCATGCTCGGCGCGATCGGTTACGACCGCTCGAGCGTCTATATCGCAAATATCGTGCCGTGGCGGCCGCCCGGCAACCGGACACCAACGCCGCAGGAATCGCAAATCTGCTTGCCGTTCATCCTGCGCCAGATCGAGCTTGCCGATCCGGACGTGCTGGTCTGCCTTGGCGGCCCATCCGCGCAGACACTGCTCGGAATAAAGGAAGGCATCACCAAGACGCGCGGCCGCTGGTTCACCTTCAACACCGGGAAGCGCGAAATTCGGGCGATGCCCACCTTTCACCCGGCGTTTCTCTTGCGTAGCCCCCTGCAGAAACGCTTTGCGTGGCGCGATTTTCTGGCCATCAAAAAGGCGCTTGATCAAGGATGAGCGATCATGATCGCGCCCAGTCCGGCCGAGCTCAGCCCGCCACCGCAAATTTGATTGCAAACAAAACCGCAAGCACGATCACGGCCGGCGGTGCCTCGCGCGGTTTTCCCGCAATCACCTTGGCCAGAACGTAGGTGATGAACCCAAGCCCGATGCCCGTAGCGATCGAATAGGTGAGCGGCATTGTGATCGCTGTTACAACAGCCGGCGCATATTCCGTAACGTCCTCCCAATCGATTTCCGAAAGTCCGCGCGCCATCACACAGGCGACGTAAAACAGGGCCGCAGCTGAAGCGTAGGCAGGCACCATGCCCGCAAGCGGCGCGAAGAATAACGCCAGCAGAAAGAAAATGCTTACAAAAGCCGCCGTAAGCCCGGTGCGCCCGCCTGCGGAAACGCCGGCAGCACTTTCGATATAACTTGTCGTTGTCGAAGTGCCGATCAGCGCGCCGAACATCGCTGCAAAGCTGTCGGAAATCAGCGCCTCCTTCATGCGGGCGAGCTTGCCGTTCTTCATCAATCCGGTGCGGTGTGTCACGCCTATCAACGTACCCGCATTGTCGAACACGTCGATGAAGAGGATCGAGAATATCACGACAAGGAAAGTGATCTCACCGAGCCGGGAAAAATCGAGCTGGAACAACGTCGGCTTGAGCGAAGGCGGCACGGAAACAATCCCGTTGAATTGCGCAAGACCCAACGGCAATCCGACAACCGTGACCGCAAGGATGCCGATCAACGTCCCGCCCAGTATCCGTCGGTAATTGAGGCCCGCGATCAGGACAAATCCCAACAGCATGAGGATCGCTTGAGGATTGGTCAGGTCGCCGAGGGTGACCAATGTCGCTGGATGGGCGACCACTATTTTCGCTTCCTCAAGGGCGATGATCCCGAGAAACAACCCGACGCCCGCCGATACGGCGAGTTTGAGATTGTGTGGTATCGACTCGATGATGTATTGGCGAATCCGGAATACGGAAATGAGAAAAAATAGCACGCCCGAGCAGAAAACCG
The DNA here is from genome assembly GCA_035277565.1 of Pseudolabrys sp. Classification (GTDB taxonomy): domain Bacteria; phylum Pseudomonadota; class Alphaproteobacteria; order Rhizobiales; family Xanthobacteraceae; genus Pseudolabrys. Next base: position 3,007 of record DATEKG010000153.1, on the reverse strand, counting down.
CAGCCAGCGCCTGCTGCCAGGAATATTTAAGGGTCAGCACGACGGTGAAGGCGAAGAACGCATTGATGCCCATCCCCGGCGCGAGCGCGATCGGGTAGTTGGCATACAGCGCCATAACCATCGTGCTCGCCGCCGCGGCGACACAGGTCGCGACGAAGACCGCACCCGTATCCATCCCTGCCTTGCCGAGGATGATCGGGTTGACGAATATGATGTAAACCATCGTCAGGAAGGTAGTCACGGCCGCAACTAGTTCCGTGCGGACGTCGGTACCCTGCTCTGACAGCGCGAAATACCGATCCAGCATGGCCATTATCGGGTGGCCTGTCTCTTTTGCCGACGCGCGTCTGCCGTGTTTGACCATTCACCCCTCCCCCACGGAATGCCCGCTCGTTAGCCTATCGCGAACGCCCCCTCACGTCCGACGCCTTGGCGCACGTTGTGGATACTTCAAGTGCTCCGGCGGCCGCTTCGATTTATCGCAGCAGCGGAACGCAATAGGATCAGTGCGACTTATAAGCCATGAATATAATCCCCCGGGGGCAATTCGGAGCTTGTCATGGATTTTGATCCTGTCCTGCTGGCCCGCTTGCAATTTGCATTCACAATTATCTTTCACATCATCTTCCCCAGTTTCACGATCGGTCTGTCGGCTTACATCGCGACGCTCGGGGTCATGTGGTTGCGGAGCGGCAACGACCGCTATCACCAGCTCATGCGCTTTTGGACAAAAATTTTTGCGGTTTCCTTTGCCATGGGCGTCGTGTCCGGGATCGTGCTCTCGTATCAGTTCGGCACGAATTGGAGTCGTTTCTCGGTCTTTGCCGGAAATGTGATTGGCCCGCTCCTCGGCTACGAGGTTCTGAGCGCATTTTTTCTCGAAGCGACCTTTCTCGGTATCTTGTTGTTCGGCTTCAACCGCGTGCCGGCATGGCTCTATGTTCTTTCGGCGGCGATCGTCGGCGTCGGCACCGCTATCTCGGCGTTCTGGATCCTCTCCGCCAACAGCTGGATGCAGACGCCAAGCGGTCATGAGATTCGCAACGGTGTCGCCTACCCCACGGACTGGCTTGCGGTGATATTCAATCCGAGCTTCCCGTATCGCTTTGCTCACATGCTCAATGCCGCATATCTGACCACGGGCTTTGTCGTGCTTGCTGTCGGCGCGCGCTATCTGGTGGCAGGCCGACATGTCGAGGAAGGGCGCATCATGCTGCGTATGGCGATTGGCCTTACCGCAATCCTTGCACCGCTTCAGCTCATTATCGGCGACCAGCACGGTCTCAACACGCTTGCGAATCAGCCCATCAAAATCGCGGCGATGGAAGCCCATTGGGATGGCAGCAAGCCCGGCGACTTTCACATCTTTGCGTGGCCGGACGAAAAGGGGGAACAGAACCGCTTTGAAATTTCAATTCCAAAGGCCGCATCATTGATACTGACGCACAGAATGAACGGCCTCTTTCCTGGCTTGACGAGCGTGCCTGCGTCGCAACGACCGCCGGTTGCCGTCGTGTTCTTCGCGTTCCGCATCATGCTTGCCGCCGGATTCTTCATGATCGGCGCCGCATTGTTCGGCGCATTTCTTTGGTGGCGCAGCACGCTTTTCGAAACGCGCTGGTACCTGCAGGTCATGGCGCAGTGCTGGTGGATCGGATTTATCGCGGTCATCGCCGGCTGGATCATAACCGAAACGGGACGGCAGCCGTGGATCGTGCAAGGACTTATGCGCACGGCGGATGCAACGTCGCCCGTGCCCGCCGCAACCATCGCTGGCACGCTCGCACTGTTCGTCATTGCTTACGGCGTCGTGTTCTCGTTTGGCATCTATTACATCAACCGGCTGATCGCGCAGGGTCCGGCGGGCCCCGCCGCCGAAGAGCGCGGCCGTTTCGCAGCGAGCCCCATATCGGCTGCCGCTGAGGCCGGACGCACGGCGGTGCGAAGGGTTTAGCGGCGCTCGCTGCAGGGAGGCGACCATGGAATGGTATTTGCCGGTGATCTGGGCCGCGTTGATCGGCACTGCCGTCGTGATGTACGTCATTCTCGATGGCTTCGACCTCGGCATCGGGATCCTGTTTCCGCTTACACGCAGCGAAATGGAGCGCGACCAGATGATGCGCACGGTGGCGCCGTTCTGGGACGGCAATGAAACCTGGTTGGTGCTGGGCGGCGGCGGAATGTTTGTCGCATTCCCGAAGGCCTATGCGGTCATCATGCCGGCGCTCTATCTGCCAATCATCGTCATGCTGCTCGCGCTTGTATTCCGCGGGGTGGCGTTTGAATTCCGCACCGTGTCGCGCAGCAAAACCTGGCTGAACGTCGCCTTCACGGCCGGCTCGACGCTTGCCGCCTTCGCGCAGGGCGTCATCCTGGGTGGACTCATCCAGGGAATCACGGCGCGCAATGGGTCCTTTGCCGGCGGGTCTTTTGATTGGGCCACGCCGTTTTCTTTCCTCTGCGGTGTTTCGCTCGTCGCCGGTTATGGATTGCTTGGCGCGACCTGGCTGCTGATGAAGACTGAAGGCGCCGTCGCGGAGCGCGCCCGTGGAGAGGCGAAGGTGCTGCTGCTCGTCGTACTTGCTTTCATGCTCGCGGTGAGCCTGTGGACACCATTCGCCCAGCCTGAAGTTGCGGACCGCTGGTTCTCGTTGCCGAATTTCTACTTTCTTTGGCCGGTGCCTGCCGTCACCGCGATCACCGCCTATTTTGCCTGGAGCTGGATCGAGAATGGACGTGAAGTGCCGCCATTTCTCGCCACTATTGTCCTTTTTCTTCTTGGCTTTCTCGGCCTTGCAATTTCGCACTTCCCCAATCTTGTGCCGCCATCGCTGACGGTTTGGGATACTGCAGCGGCCCCGGCGAGTCAGATCTTCATGCTGCTCGGCACGTTGTTTTTATTGCCGATCATCTTTGGCTATATCGGATTCATCTACTGGCTGTTTCGCGGCAAGGTGCACGAGGGCGAAACCTACCATTAAGGTGCCGGCGGACGCACCATCGACCA
>DATEKG010000152.1:0-3868 GCA_035277565.1 Pseudolabrys sp. | reverse complement strand
CCATTGGCGGAATGAGCAACACTCCGGTTACACCGCTTGTCTCGATGCTTGGCATCCCGGCCGAGGCACAAATTGATGTCATCAATGCAGAGAACGCAGAAAACTACTGGGCGCGCAGCGACCAGTTCGACATGGCCCTCGACCTGACCGCAGGGCGTGACGGACTCTCCGCACTCGCGAAAGCCATGCAGAAATGGATCGCGCATTTGCTCGGCATCGATGTCGATATTGCGGCATTGACTGAACTGCGGGATGCCGACCTTGCCTGGTATGTCGGCCTCGATGCAGATGCGACGCAAATTGGCGACGGTCTTTGGCACGGCGAATCTCCCGACGAGGCGGCAATGGCGCGAGTGATCGGGATTTTCCGGCTCGATTTCCGCGACCCTTCGGTCGTGGTCGAGAAGGTGCGCGGGGAGCCGGTCTATCTCATTCTGATGATGACATCCGACAAGACTATTCGCATGAAGCCGCAGAATCTCATCACCGGCCTGCCGGTGCGGCATCTGGAGGCTGTCAGTTGAGAGCGGCCAATCCACTCGCCAGCATTCCCGTCGGCGTTGTCGTCGAGCGCAGCAAAGGCGCGAGCCAATGGGTTGATTTCCATTGGCGCCCGGTCAGCGTGCTGACGGGCGTGCCGGATACGCCGGCATGGACGAAACTCGGCGAGGACGGCGAGCGTACATCCTTTTATGCCGGCGCAGCCGCGATCGAATTGTACCGGACGGAAACCGCGCACTATCGCGACAATCTGCAGATGGATCCTCCGATGCTCTGGGTCGTGTTGCGGCCGGTCGACGCGGACCCGCCTTATGAACTCGCGGCGGTGACGGCGGATCCCGCAGAAGGCGAAGGCATGACCGAAGCCGGCGCCAACATCGTGGAAGTCGTTCCGATGCCCGAGCCATTACAGGATGCGGTTGCGGCGTTTGTGGCCGAGCACCATGTGGAGCGGACATTCGTCAAGCGCAAGCGCGACCGGGCAAATCCGGAGGCGTTAGGGCGACGTGCGCCTGCCGAGCACAAGGATCGCAAATGAACGATCCCGAAAACTTCCTCAGCCGCTGGTCTCGCCGCAAACGTGACGCGGATGCGCATGGCGAGCGCGACGCCGAACCTGGCCAGGCACCGCAGCCGGACGACAAGCCCGGGGCTCGCGAGCCGGAGCCGGCCCCTTCGGTCGAGGAATTTGATATCGAGCAACTTCCGCCAATCGAGTCGATCGGCGCCGATACGGACATCTCCGATTTCCTCCGGCCCGGAGTGCCGGAGGCGCTACGGCATGCGGCGCTTCGTCGCGTATGGTCGTCGGATCCGACGATCCGCGATTTTGTCGGCTTGAATGAGAATTTCTGGGATGCGGGCGGCGCCGGCGGTATCCCCGGCTTCGGTGATCTCGATCCCGGGTTTGACGTGAAGCGGCTGGTCGCCGAGCTTTTCGGCGAGCGGCCGCGCGAGGCAAGTCCGTCCGAGGCAAGTCCGCCCGAAGCAAGTCCACCTGAGGCCGGGCAGGAGCATCCGGCTACATCTTCGCAAGCCAGTGAAAATTCAAATGCGGATACCCGGCTTGCTGAAAGCGGGACGTCTGAACAGGAGCGCAGTGCTGCGCAAAGTCCGTCATCGCAGCGCGCTGAAAATGCTGCAATGCAAAATCAGACGATCAATCAGGAGGACGGCTCTGCTCCAGCGGTAAAACACGGCCGTCGCCATGGCGGCGCCATGCCGCGGTCGATAGACAAAGTTTGATTGCGTCTCATAGCCTCAGGCTATTGACCCATTCTTCGATGGGCCAGTAGGCTTTCACTATTATAAATTGAAAAAAGCGCATCGGATGAGAAACCGGGGTCTATCCGAAGCTATCCATGCCGCTGGCGGCGTGAGCGAACTTGCACGCCAGATCGGCATCTCTCAGCCGTCTGTCTCAAACTGGGATCGCGTTCCGGCAGAGCGGGTGATTTCCGTGGAGTCCGTCACCGGAGTGGATCGAGCGATCCTGCGCCCCGACCTTTACAGCGGCACAAAAATGGCAGGCGGTTCCGACGAAGTCGATGCAGCGCGCGCTCAGGAATATGGGCTCCTCGGCACACTCCTGCTGCGGGCCCCGGATGCCGAATTGCTGTCCGGGATTTCCCAATTGCGTGCGGATGCTTCGCCCCTCGGTGTGGCGCATGCCGCGCTTGCGGAGGCGGCGGACAAGGCGAGTCTCGAGTCCGCCGCGCGCGAGTTTTTCGATTTGTTCATCGGTCTCGGGCGCGGCGAACTGTTGCCCTATGGTTCGTATTATCTGACCGGATTTCTGCACGAACGCCCCCTGGCGCGGCTGCGCGATGATCTGGCGCGCATTGGAATTGCCCGCCGCGAAGGCGTCGCGGAACCGGAAGACCACGCTGGCATTCTCTGTGAGATCATGTCCGGCATCATCAGCGAACAGTTTCCTGCGCCTGCCGGTTCCGATCGGCTGATTTTCGAGAAGCACATGGCGGCGTGGATCCGCCGCTTCTTTGTCGATCTGGAAAATGCCGAAGCAGGCGATTTTTACCGGTGCGTGGGAACGCTCGGACGCGTCTTTTTCGATATCGAGACGGAGGCTTTCGAACTGCCGGCTTGAGGGCGGGGCGCAAAGCCCGATTGAATGAATTCAAGGAGGGAACGGCGATGAAACAGGCCAGATCAAAACTAGGACGTCGCGACTTCCTGCGCGCGATGGGTGCGGGCGCGGGCCTTGCTGTGACCGCAGCCGCGCCGCTTGCGAGCGAAGCCGCGGCAAGCGAGACGGAAGAAGAAAAGAAGAAGACCAGGTATCAGGCCAACTCCACCGACGTGCAAAGCTATTACCGCGTCAACCGCTATCCGAAGTGAGGGAGATGCAGCCGTGCTGATCAAGCGAACGGAACGTCAGACGCGTCGCGGCAGTCTCGCAGCGACGATCGGCAATCAGGCTGCCGGCGGACTGGACCGCCGCAGCTTCCTGCGCAGGTCGGGCCTGGTCGCCACCGGCCTTGCCGCGATCGGCGCTCTGCCGTTGGCGACAGTCAGGAAAGCCGAGGCGGCCGGGCCCAACGTCGTCGGCGCTACAATTCGCAAGAGCATTTGCACCCACTGTTCGGTCGGCTGCACGGTGACGGCGGAGGTGGCCAACGGCGTGTGGGTCGGCCAGGAGCCGAGCTGGGACTCCCCGATCAATCGCGGGTCGCACTGCGCGAAAGGCGCGTCGGTGCGCGAACTCGTCTCGGGCGAGCGCCGCCTCAAATATCCGATGAAGTTGACGAACGGCCAATGGACGCGTGTGTCCTGGGATACGGCGATCAACGAGATCGGCGACAAGCTGCTTTCCATTCGCCAGAAATCCGGCGCGGACGCCGTGTACTGGCTTGGCTCCGCCAAGATGACGAATGAGGCTTCTTATTGGTTCCGCAAGTTTGGCGCCTACTGGGGCACCAACAACACGGATCACCAGGCGCGTATCTGCCATTCAACGACCGTCACCGGCGTGGCCAATACCTGGGGCTACGGCGCGATGACCAACAGCTACACCGACATCCGCAACGCCAAGACCCAGATCATCATGGGCGGCAATCCGGCGGAAGCGCATCCGGTGTCGTTGCAGCATCTGCTCGAGGGTGCGGAGCTGCAGAAGGCGAATGTCATTGTTATCGACCCGCGTCTCACCCGGACCGCCGCGCACGCGACGGAATATGTTCGTATCCGTCCGGGCACCGACATTCCGGTGCTGTACGGGATGATGTGGCACATCCTGAAGAACGGCTGGGAGGACAAGGAATTCATCCGCCAGCGCGTCTACGGATTCGAGGATCTCCGCAAGGAAGTGGAGAAGTGGAATCCGGAGGAATGCGAGCGCGTCAGCGGC
>DATEKG010000151.1:0-3921 GCA_035277565.1 Pseudolabrys sp. | reverse complement strand
CGATTACCAGATGAGCGCGTGGGTGTTTGGTATCCGCAACATGTTCGACGGCACGAGCATCAACAAGACCACGGCGTTTTCGACGCCGACATTCGCAGGCAGCGCGGACGCCCGGGTGAACTGGTTTGATGCGCTGACCGGCCGCGTCGGTTATCTGGTGCAGCCGAATATCCTGATCTACGGGCAGGGTGGTGCGGCCTGGACCCAGGCCAATGTGAAGTTCACTGACGCGACCGGCACGCAGGTCGGCGAACTCTCCAAGAACAAGACCGGATGGACCGTCGGCGGCGGTGTCGAATGGATGTTCGTGCCTCACTGGTCGGCCTTCCTTGAATATAACTTCATGGGATTCGGCACGCGCAGCTCGTCCTTCGCGGGTTGCGGCGGCACCTGCATCCTCAGTGGCAAGGCCAACATCCAGGATGTCCTGGTTGGCGTAAATTACAAGTTCTGAAAATAGGACTGCGAAGCCCGCGCGTCGGGTCTCCGCAGTCGGACCGTTACAAGGGCCCCGGCGGTATCGTCCGGGGCCTTTGATTTTGTTCCGCGCCTCGCGTTCACAATGAACTGATGCCCGCGCGCGGCGATTTTCACTAAGCTCCGGCGCTGTTGAGCCCCCGGAGCATTGAATGGAACGAAAGAAAGCGTCGGACTTTCCGCAGGAATTGCTGAACCTGTTCGATCTTTATGTGCATGGCGAAATTCACCGCCGGGATTTTCTCGAAGGCGCGCAGAAATTCGCCGTCGGCGGCGTAACGGCGGCGGCGCTGCTTGAAATGCTGCGGCCGAACTATGCCTGGGCGATCCAGGTTCCGGAGAGCGACAGCCGAATCAAGGCGGAAACCGCGACGGTGCCGTCACCGAAGGGCAACGGCTCGATCAAGGGTTATCTGGTGCGTCCCGCGGCGGTGTCAGGAAAAATGCCGGCGGTTCTGGTCATCCACGAGAATCGCGGTCTCAATCCCTACATCAAGGACGTGGCGCGCAGGCTGGCCGTCGCGAACTTCATGGCGCTTGCGCCCGACGGGCTGACATCCGTCGGCGGCTATCCGGGAGACGATGAAAAGGGCGCGAAGCTGTTCGCCGGAGTCGATCGCGCGAAAATGAGTGAGGACTTTCTAGCTGCGGCGGAGTGGCTCAAGGCGCGCCCCGATTGCACCGGCAGGCTCGGCGCCGTCGGCTTTTGCTACGGCGGCGGTATCGTCAACCTGCTCGCCGTGCGCATGGGAGCCGATCTCGACGCCGCTGTGCCATTCTACGGAGGTCAGCCGCGGGCGGCCGATGCAGCAGAGATCAAGGCGCCACTGCTCGCACACTATGCCGAGCTCGATACCAGGATCACCTCAGGCTGGCCGGCCTTCGATGCCGAACTCACCGCCGCCCACGTGACGCATGAGGGCTTTGTCTACAAGGGGGCCAATCACGGCTTCCACAATGACACTACGCCGCGCTACGACGAGGCCGCGGCGAGGCTCGCCTGGCAGCGGACGCTGGGCTGGTTCGACAAATATTTGCGGCCCGTGGAGTAAGGGGGGCCGCATCAGCGCGGACGGCGCTTGGCCTTTGCGCGTGCGGCGATTGCGGGTTCCGCTTCTGCTGCCGGCTCCGGAGATTTCTCGGCGGCGGCAAGGGCCGGATAGGCGACCGAACAGATATGCGAATTGATGCGCTTGAGATCGCGCATGATGTCGAGGTGCAGCGATGTCGTTTCCAGCGTTTCGGGGCGGCCTTCGCGCAGACGTTCCAGATGCCGTTCGGCTGCCGTCAGCTCGGCGCTGCGCAGCTGGGTCTTCTCGGCGATGAGCCTGCGCGCTCCAGCGACATCGCCCGACATGAAGACGCCGAAGGCGAGACGGAGATTTTCCAGGATGCGTTTGTGAAATTCGTCGATCTCGCCGGCGCCGTCATCGGAAAACTGCACATTGCGCTTGATCTTCTTTGCCGCCAGCTCGCTGAGATTCTTCTCGACGATGTCGCCAACATGTTCGAGATTGATCGCGAAGGAAACGATTTCCATGGCGCGCCTGGCTTCGCTTTCGTCGAGATTGCCGCGCGTCAGCCGGGTGAGATACAGTTTTATCGCCTCGTTCAGTGAATCGACGATATTGTCCATGCGCGCGACTTCGGTCGCGAGCGCACGGTTGTTCGTCATCAGCGCGGTCATGACCTGCTTCAGCATGGCTTCGACGACGTCGCCCATATGCAGCGTTTCGCGCGCGGCATTGGCGAGGGCGAGCGAAGGCGTGTCGAGCGCAGTCTCGTCAAGATAGCGCGGTGCGGAGGGGTCGGCGGCCTTCTTCTGGTCGGGCAGGATGCGCGCAAGCAGCAGCGCGAGCGGATCGAGCAGCGGAAGAAAAATCGCGGCAAGCACAAGATTGAAGCCGATATGGAATTCGGCGGTGAGCCGCGCGGCATTCGGCTCGAACTGCTGCGCCAGGGCGACGATGTCCGGCAGGAATGGAAGCGCGAGGCAGACGCCGGCAAGCCGGTTGATGAGATTTCCGAGCGGCAGGCGGTAACTCGCCGGGTCTCCGCGCCGGATACCTTCGATCAGCGGATTGATCGCGCTGCCGAGATTGGCGCCCGCGACGAGGGCGAGCGCCGCCGCCGGCGTGACGAATTGCGAATAGGCGAGCGACATGATCAGCAGCACCGTGGCAACGCTCGAATGCGCCGCCCATGTCAGCGCCGCGGCGATGATCACGCAGAGGATCGGGTCGCCGGTGACGAGTTTCAGCAGCGCGCGCACGCTCGGCGCGCTTTCCGCCGGCGCCAATGTGTCGAGAAGGATGTGAAGGGCAAGCAGCATCAGGCCGAGCCCGATCGCCACACGGCCCATGTCCTTGAGACGGCTGCGTCCGCCGCTGCGGAAGGCAACGAGGCCAAGCACGAACAGGACCGGCGCCGCTGCTGACACGTTGAATGAGAGGACCTGGACGATCAGCGTCGTGCCGACATTGGCGCCGAGCATGATTGCAAGCGCCGGCACCAGCGCGATGATGCCCTCATTGATGAACGATGCGGTCATCAGCGCGGTCGCCGTGCTGCTCTGGAGGAGCGCGGTCAGGCCGAGCCCGGCCGCGAAGGCGGCCGTCCGGTTATGCAGCGCCGCCGACAGGAAGCGCCGGAGCTCGGGGCCGAACGCGCGCAGGATGCCGCTCTGGACCATGTGCAGGCCCCAGAGAAGCAGCGCGACGCCGCCCATCAGGTCGAGAAGAACCATGGTGCCCATTCGCGCGCTCGCCCGATTCGACCAACAGCAGTTTTAGTCTCTTGTTCCTTCAAGGCCAAAGAATTGCGCCGGCGACAATCAGGATCGATGCGGCGGCGGGGCGCTCCTCCACGCGCGCGGTCTCCCGGGGCGCGGCCGGCCACCGGTCAGGGCGCCTTGCCGGTCCTTCGTGCGCAGGCGCACGACAGGCACTTGTTCGCAGCTGTTTTCGCAGATGACTTCGGTATTTAGCGGCGCTGTGGCCGAATTGGTACAGGTGCCCGAAAACGGGGGATGGCGGCCCGCACCCCATGGCCGCATTCAGATCGCTGGTATTTCATTGTTCCCGCCTCCCGGGGGCGCCGGCCGTTTTTCGGCACGGGAGGATGTGTTTGGGGGTTTTCATGAAAACGAAATTCGCCGCCGCGATTGCAGCCTTGCTTGCGTTGACCGGATCGGCATTTGCGCAGGTCCTGCCGCCTCCGGGCAACGCGTCGATTTCCGATACTGCGAGCAGCTGGGTCGCCGGCGGGCATCTCGGGTACAACTGGCAGCGCGGTGCATGGGTTTTCGGACTTGAGGGCGACATTTCCGGGATGCATCTCAAGAGCGATGCGAATGCGCTGCTGACGACGGGCGCGACCGCGAATGTGAATGCCGACGTCGACTGGTATGGCACGGTGCGCGGCCGGCTCGGATGGACCAGCGGA
>DATEKG010000150.1:0-5892 GCA_035277565.1 Pseudolabrys sp. | reverse complement strand
ACGATCGCGCGGGATAATCTGCGTAGAAACCGGTTCAACAGACAGGTCCATCGCCTTGGCAACATGCGCTTCGACCCGGGGGTCGACCTGGGCAAACGTGCCGACTGCGCCGGAGATGGCGCAGGTGCCGACATCCTTGCGAGCGGCCACGAGACGTCCGCGTGCGCGGGTGAATTCGGCATAGGCATAGGCGAGCTTTAGTCCGAACGTCGTCGGCTCGGCGTGGATCCCATGCGAGCGGCCGACGGTCGGCGTCATCTTGTGCTCGAGCGCGCGCTGCTTGAGCGCCGCCAGCAGCGCATCGATGTCCGCAACGAGAACGTCGGCGGCACGCACGAGCTGAACGTTGAGGCATGTGTCGAGGACATCCGACGACGTCATCCCCGAATGGACGAAACGCGCTTCGGGCCCGACGATCTCCGACAGGTGGGTGAGGAAAGCAATGACGTCGTGCCTGACCTCGGCCTCGATTTCGTCGATGCGCGCCACGTTGAAACTGGCCGCCTTGCCTTTTTCCCAGATCGTCTTCGCCGCATCTTTCGGAATAATCCCCAGTTCAGCCATTGCGTCGGCGGCATGCGCCTCGATTTCGAACCAGATGCGGAATTTCGTCTCCGGCGACCAGATCGCGGTCATTTCGGGACGCGAATAGCGCGGGATCATCGGGGTGCCTTCCTTGTCATTCCGCGACGGCCGAACAGGCCGGACGCGGAATCCAGAGACAATCGCGGCGTTTGCATCTGGATTCCGGGCCTATGTCCGCCGAAGGATGAAAGGCACAGCGCAACTGCTTTGGGCTTCGGCCCGCAGGCGGGTTCGCGCCATAGCGCGTCGAAGACGCGCGTGAACGCGCTTATGCGCGCGCCCCGGAATGACGAAAACTGACTCACGCCGCTTCTCCGCGTGCCGCCGCCGCGGCATTGCGAATCGCCGAGATGTTGGCCTTGTAATTTCCGCCCTTGAAGACGCCGGAGCCGGCAACGATCGCGTTTGCGCCCGCCTGCACGACGCGCGCCGCGTTTTCCGAGGTCACCCCGCCGTCCACCTCGATATCGATCGGACGTGCGCCGACCAGCGTTCGGACCTCGCGCAGCTTGTCGAGCGCAGCGGGAATGAATGCCTGGCCGCCGAAGCCGGGATTGACCGACATGACAAGAATGAGGTCGACCAGATCGACCACGTGCTCGATGCTCGAGACCGGTGTCGCGGGATTCATGGTCACACCGGCTCTCTTGCCGAGCGCGCGGATCGCCTGCAGCGAGCGATGCACATGCGGACCGGCTTCGACATGCACCGTGACGATGTCGGCGCCGGCCTTCGCAAAGGCTTCAAGATAGGGATCGCACGGCGCGATCATCAGGTGAACGTCGAGAGTCTTTTTGGTCAAAGGGCGGAGAGCCTGAACGACAGCCGGTCCGATTGTGATGTTGGGAACAAAATGCCCGTCCATGACATCGACATGGATCCAGTCGGCACCGGCGGCCTCAACTGCGCGAACTTCCTCGCCGAGCCTGGCGAAATCGGCCGAGAGGATAGACGGCGCGATGATCAGCGGACGCATTAAGGTCTCCGAAGACGTTCGGGTAACACGGAGTACGCCGGGGGGCAACGCGCCGGCGGAACCGTCATTGCCCGGCAGTTAACTTCATTCGGACCGGCAAAATTTGCCCCGTGCGGCCGCCATCGGCCCATCGCACAACAGTGCTCCTGTGGACAACCATCGATCAGACGCGGACTTCTGCATTTCGGGGAATCTGGCGCGCCTTTTGCGTTCAACCGGATGGGTGCGACGACCGCCGCCGCAAGCGGCGCGTTGAGGAGTACCGTGTCATGTCCATGTCTGTCGGCTCCATGTCTGTCGGCGCATCCTCGAATGCGCTGTCCTATCTGCAACAACTCCTGCAGAACAGCGCCAGCGGCGCGGGGGCGACAAGCAGCGACCCGCTCCTGGCGCTGGATCAAGCGACCAACGTCACAGATGACTCGAACCAATCGGGCTCGACAACGTCTCCGATCTGGTCTGGCGTGGCCTCGGCTTTCGAACCCGGCACGCTGGCTGCCCTGATATCGCTGCAGGGACAGACCGCGAGCGGAGTGGTCGGCAACTCGCCATCCGACCTGTTTTCGCGACTTGATACCGACGGCGACGGCCAGATCAGCAAGTCCGAGTTCGAACAGGCACTGGGCGCAATCGGCGTCGATACGCAGAGCGCCGACGCGTTGTTCGGCAAGCTCGATGCCAGTGGCGACGGCAGCGTGACCCCGGGCGAGCTCGGCCGCGCGCATGGCCACGGGCATCACCATCATCACATGAGCGGCTCGGATACAGCGTCAGGCGGCGGCAGCCCGCAGGATGCCCTGTCCTCGCTGCTCGGCGGAACGGATATCACGGGAGCGACTACGCAAACAGCGACAAATTCCGACGGTTCAACGACAACAACAGTCACTTATGCCGACGGGACTTCGGTGAGCATGACGACGCCGGCCGCGAACCAGAATTCCGCCGCCTCCGGTGACGCTTCAAGCGGCGACGGCGGCAACAGCAGCAATAACGGGTCGAGCGCCACGACGCCGAGCGCCGGCAATCTTATCGAAGAGCTGATCCGGCTGCAGTCGCAGCTCGTGTCGCAGCAGGCGGCCACGCTTTCGACGATCGCCTGACCGAAGACATCGCTGAAACCGCGCGCATAGCGGCTTCGGCGATTTTACCTGCGTGACAATTTCTCCTGCAAAAACGGGGAGGGCGCGGCAGCGCGCTGTTCCCTATATAAAGAAGGCTACGACGCGGGAGAGGTCCACGCATGGCGCGTACCGATGTAATGGTGCTCGGCGCCGGAATCGTCGGTGCATCGGTCGCGCTGCAACTTGCCAGGCGCGGTGTGAGTGTTGCATTGGTCGACCGGGCGGGCGTCGGCGAGCAGACGTCTTACGGCAATGCCGGCATTATTGAAGGCAACACCGTTTTTCCTCCCGCCTTTCCCTTCGGTCTTCGTGCCTTGATGCGGGTGGCGCTCAAGCGCGCCGGTGACGCCAATTATCAGCTTTCATTTCTGCCGCAGATACTCCCATGGCTGCTCGCGTTCCGCGCCGCATCGCGCCGCGAACGGCTGCTCGAGACCGCAAGGCTCATCCGGGCGCTGTTCGCGCGTGCCGTGGCCGAACATGAAACGCTTATGGCGGAATCGAACGCCACAAAATTCCTGCGCAAGACCGGCTGGCTCAAGATTTATCGCAGCGAGAAGGCGTTTGCTGCGCTCGCGCCCGAATTCGACGCGGCAGCGGGGTTTGGCCTTCCGCTGCAGGCGCTCGACACATCTGGCGCACAGGCGCTCGAGCCCTCGCTCAACCCGGTCTTCGGCCATGCGGTTTTCTGGCCGCAGGCGGCGAGCATCAGCAGTCCGATCGGCGTAACGCGCGCCTATGCCTCGCAATTTACAAAGAAGGGTGGGGTCATACTCACCGGCGACGCACTGTCGCTGCACCGCAGCGGCAACCGGTGGCGGGTCGAGACTCATGAAGGTGCGCTCGACTCCGCCGATTGTGTGGTTGCGCTTGGGCCCTGGGCACCGGATCTATTGACATCGCTGGGACTGCAGCTGCCGCTCGCCGTGAAGCGCGGCTACCACCGGCATTTCAAGGCCGAGGGCAATGCCGCTCTCGCGCGGCCCGTGCTTGACGCCGAAGCGGGCTATCTGATCACGCCGATGGAAGAGGGGATCCGCATGACCACCGGCGTCGAAATCGCCGCGCGCGACGCGCCGCCTTCGCCGGTGCAGTTCGACCGCGTAATGCCAAAGGCGCGCGAGCTGTTTCCGGTGGGCGCGCGGACGGATGACAAGACATGGATGGGCAGCCGGCCAAGTTTTCCCGACTCGCGGCCCGTGATCGGGCGCGCGCCTGGACTGCCGGGCCTCTGGCTCGCGGTCGGCCATGCCCACTGGGGCCTGACGCTCGGGCCCGTCACCGGCCGCATGATCGCGGAGATGATGGCCGGCGAGACACCTTTCTGCGATCCGGCGCCGTTTGCAGCTGAGCGATTCAACTAGCGCGCCGGTGCATTTCACGAAAATCATATCGATCGCGGATGTACGAATCGAAGAATGCGCCCTTGGAAAAGGAGGACTGAAACGACGCTGCAACTTCAGCGGGCACATCGACATATTCGTAGGTACATCCGGTCACGAAAATGACCGTGAGCCGCTCTCGCCCGGCATCGTATTTGATATCGGCAATCGCAGTTGATGGCATGTCCCGACAACGCGCAAGCTTGTCTTCGGTTCGCAATGGGCTCGCATCGCCGTCATGCAAAACGGTCACGCCAGCTTTGCAGTGCACCATTGAACGGTAGCGCGGTGGCCTCATAAATTCCGCGCGCGATCGCGCGCGCAAGCACATTGGCCGCGAGCATGCCGAGTTCGCTGAGCGCGAAGACAGTATCCGGCGCCGGCTTTGCGCCGGTGCTGGCGGCAAACACCACGTCGCCATCGAGCGGCGTGTGAACGGGATAGATCGCGCGCGATAGCCCGCTCTGCGCCATCACGGCGAGCCGCTTTGCCTGAGCCTTGGTCAGCTTCGCGTCGGTTGCGACGACCGCGAGCGTGGTGTTTTCGCCGACCGCACCCTTGCTGCGGTACGAAAGTGCGTCTGCCGGAAACGACGCCGGCCAGCCGCGGCCGCCGAATTCCTTTCCCTGCTCGAACGGGGCTGCCCAGAAATGCGGGCCATTGCCGATCGTCATGCTGCCGGCTGCGTTCGCGGCGGCGATGGCGCCGACGATGCAACCGTTGCGCGTTGTCGCGCTGGCCGACCCGATTCCACCCTTGAGATTGACTGTCGTCGCACCAAGGCCCGCGCCGGCGCTGCCGAGCGCACAATCACCGGCGGCAGATTTTGCGGCTTCGTAGCCGAGCTCGCGATACGGTGGATAGCGGCCCCAGTTCTTTTCTCCGCCCGACAGGAGATCAAACAGGATCGCCGCCGGCACGATGGGCACGCGCGCCTCGCGCACCTGGAACCCGCGGCCCTGCTCGCGCAGCCATGCCTGAGCGCCGGAAGCGGCGTCGAGTCCGAAAGCCGAGCCCCCGGAAAGCACGATGGCATCAATGCCTTCAACCGTTTGCGCCGGGTCGAGCAGGGCGGTCTCACGCGTTCCCGGCCCGCCGCCGCGCACATCCACGCTCGCGACAACGGGCTGCTCGAACATCACCACGGTCGAGCCCGACCCGAGCCTGGCGTCGCCGGCATGGCCGACCCGAATTCCGGGAATATCCGTGATCAGATTGCGCAAGGCTGCTCTCCGGTTGCTGACCTTGCCGAAGCGGAAACGATTTGCGCCGGGGCGTCAATTGCCCTGTTCACGAGCCGATCACTTCGCGGTCAGATTGAGACCGGCCGACTTGCCACGGCCACAGTTGCAGGCGCATTTAGGGCCGCATGAACAGTGATGTCACCTACCTGGCTGCCTTGGTGGCGGGCCTGGTCAGCTTTCTTTCTCCCTGCGTTCTCCCGCTGGTGCCGCCTTATCTGGTGTTCCTGACGGGCACCTCGCTCGAGCGCTTTGCCGACAAGGAATCCGAACCGCAAATCAGAAAAGAGACTGTCGCAGCGGCCGCGCTTTTTGTTCTGGGTTTTTCGACGGTGTTCGTCGCATTGGGGGCGAGCGCGAGTGTTATCGGTTCTCTCATCCGCGTTTATTCAGGACCGCTCGCCACGATTGCCGGCCTTGCGATTGTGATCATGGGGCTGCACTTCCTCGGCATTACCCCGATCGCACTGTTGCACAGGCAAAAGCGCGTCGAAGTCGCCGAGCCCGTCGGCCTGTGGGGTGCCTATGTCATCGGACTTGCCTTTGCGTTCGGCTGGACGCCGTGCATCGGTCCCATTCTGGCGGCG
>DATEKG010000149.1:0-24955 GCA_035277565.1 Pseudolabrys sp. | reverse complement strand
GCACGCCGGCGGCGAACCCGAGCAAGAAAAACACGATTAGCCCCCACGGCGAAGTTCCCAGCCACCGGTCGAGCAGCCAGCCAACCGCCGCACCCACCAGCACTCCTGCGACCAGTTCGGTCGACAGCCGGAAGCCGCGGGCAAATGCCGAAGGATCGGCAGTCTGACGAGGACCGGAACCGTTTTCGGATGGCCGGTTCGCCTGAGCGAGCCGATTGCCGAGACGCTGGAGCCTCGCGGAGAGAGCGGCCTCGTCGTCCGGCGGTTCGTTGCGATCACCACTGCCGCGCGTGCCGTCAGCCATGCCTTCGACTCGCGTGGATTTCAGGTCTCGCGTGCCCCGCCGCCCTAAAAGCCGCGCGGACCATACTGACCGCATTTCTGCGAGTCAAGGAAACGACCCGTTGCCATAAGTGATTGATAACAAGGTACAAATGCAGGATTTTCCTATGTGGAACCGGCGCATTTCAGCGCACATCCTCGCCTGTTTTCCCCTGTAGCAACACTTAAGTGCAGCTCGCCGGTTGACGATGCTACGCTGATTCATCCCCGGCACCGAACCGAAGGAAAAACAATAATGCGCGCGCCGTTGCCCGTTCTTACCGCCGTTCTTGTTCTCACCACCTTGCCCGCGCTGGCGCAGGTCGTGATTGATGTCGAGGGCCAAAAGGCGATGGAGCCCATGGCGCAGGAGGAGGCGCAGCCGCAAAACGGGCCGCAGCCGCAAAACGAGACGAAGTCACCGCCGCAGGCTCAGGACCAGCCGCCGGCAAAGGCAGATGATGCTCCGAAGGAGCAGCTATCCGACGGACGCTATAGTTTCACCCGCGTCGACAACGGCTTTTTGCGATTGGACAGCACGAGCGGGCAGGTTGCCTATTGCCGGCCGCAAGTCGTCGGCTGGAGCTGTGAGATAGTACCGGAAAATCGCGCGTCGCTCGAAGCCGAGATCACGCGGCTGCGCGAGGATGTTACGTCGCTCGGCAAGCTCAAAGCCGAGGTCGCGCGCCTTCAGGCGCAGGTCGCCTTACTGGAGAAAGAGATCGCGTCGCTGAAAGAGCCGCCGCCGCCGCGGCCGCCTGCCGATCTGTCGCCGCCGGACCGGAGCGACTTGACGATCAAGTTGCCCACGCAGCAGGACATTGATCGTGCTCGCGACTTCATGGCGAATACGTGGAAGCGTCTCGTTGAAATGATAACGGCGATTCAGAAGGACGTTATGCAGAAGGGGTAGTCTTCGCCCCATTGTCATCAAATCATTGCATGGCAGGCCGTTTATCCCAGATCGTCGAGACGACACCGCAACTGATCGCCAGCGCCACGCTGCGTCTGGAAACGTCCGGGGTCGGCTTCAGCGACATTACGCGCGATGCGGCGGAATTCATCAACCGGCTCAGCGCAAGCGAAGGCTCCCTGCTTATCTATCTGCGTCATACATCGGCATCGCTGACCATTCAGGAAAACGCCGACCCCGATGTGCAGACCGATCTGGTTGTCGCGCTCGACCGCCTCGCGCCGGAAGATTTTTCGTGGGTCCACGATGCCGAAGGGCCGGACGACATGCCGGCTCATGTCAAATCAATGATCAACGGCGTTTCGCTGCAGATACCTGTTGCTGGTGGAAGACTTGCATTGGGCACCTGGCAGGGAATCTACCTTGTCGAGCATCGGCAGAAGCCCCACCGGCGCGAAATCGTGTTTCAATTCATCGGCAGCCGCATGTAACAGCGGCAAGCTGAATCGGGTTTTTGGAGCCGCGCGATGGCGCAAATTTCCGGCGGAGCCGGTGGAAGCAGACATCCACATCACTGAAAATAAACATGTTTTCGGTTTTGTCCCGCGGACTATTGATGCCTGCCTCCGGCGCGGCGCATGATGTTCAAAGAATGTTTTTTGATGCCCCGGTCCGGAGTCGTGATGCGGGGCACGGAGTTCGTTGAAAGGTCCTTGCGATTGACTGAAGCGGTGCAGTACCGGCTGGTGATCGCCGATGATCATCCCCTGTTTCGTGGCGCGTTACGCGAAGCCGCAGCGGGATTGCTTGAGCGTGTCGACATTTCCGAAGCGGGCACATTTGACGAACTCGTCGAGCTGCTGGAACGCGGCGGCGAGGTTGATCTTGTATTGCTGGATCTCACCATGCCCGGCGCACGCGGATTTTCCGGCCTGATGTATATGCGCGCCCAATATCCTGGCGTACCGGTCATCGTCGTTTCCGCTAATGACGATCCGGCGGCCATCCGGCGCTGCATGGAATTTGGAGCGTCCGGCTTCATTCCGAAAACGCTCGGTGTCGAGGCGATGCGCGGCGCAATTTCCCGAATTCTCGGCGGTGGTGTCTGGACACCGCCCGACGTCGACCTCTCCGCCGGATCAGATGCCGAAGCGGCAGAATTGATGGCACGGATGGCAACGCTCACACCGCAGCAGGTCCGCGTGCTCATGATGCTGTCGGAGGGATTGCTGAACAAGCAGATCGCCTACCAGCTGAGTGTGTCGGAGGCGACGGTGAAGGCCCACGTTTCTGCGATCCTCCAGAAACTCGGCGTCGAAAGCCGCACACAGGCCGTCATCGCGGCTGCGAAAATCGAAGCGGGGCAGTGGCCGCAAAACGTTCCCGCGGATAACTGAAGTCGGCCTATTCCGCTGCGGCCATTCGCATCACACGCCACTGCGCCAGCATGGCGCGCAAGGCCGCCGGCTTAATCGGCT
The DNA here is from genome assembly GCA_035277565.1 of Pseudolabrys sp. GTDB lineage: Bacteria > Pseudomonadota > Alphaproteobacteria > Rhizobiales > Xanthobacteraceae > Pseudolabrys. The sequence goes on along the minus strand of DATEKG010000149.1, from coordinate 22,243 downwards.
TGTGCAACACCTGAATGCCCTCGATCCGCGCCTGGTCGCGAACGGCCGGCGAGCGGTCAGCAGTGATCAGGATCGCCGGCAATTCGCCGTGAATTCGGCGGAGTACCGCGATGGCTTCGATGCCGTTTCCTTCATTGAGGTGATAGTCGACCAGCAGACCGTTCGGCATTGCGGAATTGTCATCAATGGTTTTCAGCGCAAACGTCAGATCCGGCGCCTTCGCGACCTTGCAGCCCCATCCGTGCAGCAATATTTCCATGCCATCGAGAACCGCGGGCTCATTGTCGATGCATAACACGGTGATGCCGGCGAGCTGACTCGAGTCGTGCCGCATATTCTCGCGCGTTGCGATTTCGACGGGAGCCTCGTTCGATTTTGGCACGGTGATGGCGAAATGCGAGCCGCGGCCGATTTCCGATTCCAGTTCAATGTAAGAACCAAGCACGCGCGCCACGCGTTCGACGATCGAGAGGCCGAGGCCGAGGCCGCGGGCGATTTTGGCACCCTGATCGAGGCGATGAAACTCAATGAAAATGTCGCGCCATTTGGATTGCGGAATACCCACGCCCGTGTCGTAGACATCGATGCGGACATTGTCCCCGCGATGCCGGCAGCCGACCAGCACCCGGCCAGCCGGCGTATATTTGATGGCGTTGGACACGAGATTTTGCAGCAGGCGGCGCAGGAGCCGGCGGTCCGAGCGCACGACGGCCTTTGACGGCATGAATGTGAGATTGAGACCCTTGGCTGCCGCCAGAGGGGCAAACTCCAGTTCGATCTGGTGCATCAATTCGTCGATGCGGAAGCTGCTGAATTCGGGTCGCAGCGCGCCGGTGTCGAGGCGGGACATATCGAGCAACGCGCCCAGAATTTCCTCGACCGCCTCGAGCGAGGCATCGATATTGTCGACCAGACGGCGGTCTTCCTGAACTCCGCGTTCGATCAGGCTGGTGACATAGAGCCTCGCCGCATTGAGCGGCTGCAGAATGTCGTGGCTTGCGGCGGCGAGAAACTTCGTCTTCGAGATATTTGCAGCTTCCGCTTCACCCTTGGCGCGCGCAAGCGCGGCGTTGAGGAGAGTGAGTTCCTCCGTGCGTTCGTGAACGCGGCGCTCGAGAGTCTCGTTCGAGCGCTCCAGTGCTTCGGCGGCTTCGACGCTCGGCGTGATGTCGGTGAAAGTCGTAACGATGCCTCCGTCAGGCATCTGATTGGCGCGCACCTCGATGACGACGCCTTCCGTGAATCTTTCCAGAAACGGTTCATTGCTCGAGACATAGCGTTCGACTTGCGCTTCGATCAGCTCTGCTCCGGGATTGGCCGAGCCGGGAGCGCGGCTGCTGTTGAACCGCAGGATATCGGCGAGCCCGACGCCGACCCTGATCAGGCTGGGCGGCAGATCGAGAATTTCGCCGAACTGCCGGTTCCAGCAAATCAGCTGGCGGTCCTTGTCAAAAACCGCAATGCCCTGACGCACATGGTCGAGCGCTGTTTGCAGGATTTCCCGGTTGTACTGGATCGCGGCATTGGCATCATCGAGCAGTTTGAGCGCCGCCTTGGTCGAAACCGTGCGCTTACGCAGCAAAAGGGAGAGTACCAGCCGGGAAGAGGCGCCCCCGATCGCCGAAGCGAGGATGTGTTCCGCGTAGCGGACGAGGCGGAAATCGGCGTCATCCTTCGGCTCAAGGCTGATTCGGTGCGTGCCGGCGAAGTTCTCGAATGCTGATCGCGTGCGTTCTTCCCCGAGATAGCGTGCGATCGTTGTGGTGAGCTCTTCGACGGTGACCGAAGCGCGCCAGAGCCTGAAGCTTGGGGCGATGGGCGTAAGGTCCGACGGCACAAATGTATTGGCCTGAAATCGCTCGATCGGCGAGGGTTCGCGCTTGAGTGAAAATCCGATGTAGCCGATGACATTGATCAGCAGGCTCCAGATCACGCCATGGACCAGGGGCGGCGCCTCGAGCCCGAAGAGATGCTGCGGCCGCAGCATGCTCAGACCCCAGGGTCCGTCGGTGAGGATGCGCTCACCGATGACGCCGATGTCCGAGAGGGTAGGCAGCAGCAAGGTGTAGGCCCAGACAAGGAAACCGGCCGTCATTCCGGCAATCGCTCCTGCAGCCGTCGCGCGCCGCCACAACAGGCCGCCGAAGAAGGCGGGAGCCAATTGTGCGATGGCTGCGAAAGACAGCAAGCCGATCGAAGCAAGCTGCGCCTCGCCCGCCGAGCGATAGTAGAAATACGCGAGCAAAAGGATTGCGAAAATCGCGATCCGCCGCACAGTCAGCAGGAGCGAGCCGATATTTTCGCGGCCGCTGATCAGGCCCTCGCGACGCTGAAGGACAAACGGAATAACGAGATCGTTCGATACCATGATCGAAAGTGCCACCGACTCGACGATCACCATCGCAGTTGCAGCCGACAGCCCGCCGACAAAGGCGATGATCGTGAAAAGGTTTGATCCGCTCTGCAAAGGCAGCGCCAGGACGAACATGTCGCTGTCGACCTTGCCCGCCGGGAATGTCAGGAGGCCGGCCAGCGCGATCGGCACCACGAACAAATTGATCAGGACGAGATAGACCGGATAGAGCCAGACCGCGCGTTTGACCTCGCCTTCATTGTTGTTCTCCACCACGGCGACGTGGAACTGCCGCGGCAGCAAAATGAAGGCGACGAACGACAGCAGCGTCATCGCGACAAGCGTGTCGATGCGCGGTTCGTGGTCGAAGATGCTCGCCGTCGTCGGCCGCTGCATCGCTTCGTTGAACAGGGCGGCCGGCCCGTCGAACATCCAGAAGGTGACAAAGATTCCGACTGCCAGAAACGCAACCAGCTTGACGATGGATTCTGCGGCCACGGCCAACATCAGGCCGTCCTGATGCTCGGTGGCATCGATATGGCGCGTTCCGAACAGCACCGCAAAAGTCGCCATGGACAGCGCGACGAACAGGGCAATGTCACCGAGCAGGGGACGACTGACCTCGGCCGCCGGAGTGATCTGCGCGAGGATCGTTTCGAGCGAACCGGAGACGGCTTTGAGCTGCAGCGCGATATAGGGAATCGTCCCGACGATCGCGATCAAGGCAACAGTCGCCGCGACCGCCTGGCCTTTTCCGTAGCGTGCGGCGATGAAGTCGGCGATGGAGGTGATATTGTGAGCCTTTGCCAGCCGAATCACGCGCACCAGCAGCGGACTGAAAAGTCCGATCATCAGCGCCGGGCCAATATAGATCGCCAGAAAGTCAAAGCCTGTCCGCGAGGCAAAGCCCACCGAACCGAAGAATGTCCAGGACGTACAATAGATGGCGAGCGAGAGAGGATAAATGAGAAGGCGGGCGCGGCCGTCACGGCCGAACCGCCGCGTGCGGTCGCCATAGCTCGCTATCAGAAACAGCAGTCCGATATACGCAAGCGCGACTGCAATGACCGCCCAGCCTTGAAGCATGCGTTCTCCGGAACATCAGCTCGACTGGACTCTATCTTTTCGGACCGCGGCCGAACACCCTTCGCGCCGGCCTGAACGATCGCCTCACTGGCATGCCGTTCGGGCATAAGTCAAACAAGCCTTTGCAACCTATCGTGTTTTCCCGTTTTAACCGGGATTTGACGTCGCGCCTCGCGCGCGGCATTGATCGCGCCGGATGAGCGGCGGCGCATCTTGAGGGCCTCGCTCCACGAAAGATCCGCCCTTGTCTGTTCCGCCTTCCAACGATCGTCTTGCCGTCATGCGGCGCCTCACTGAGACGCTTGCGACCGCGGCTGCCGGCGGCGCGGCGCTTGGCCTGATCGGAGTTCCAGCGGGCTGGCTCTCGGGTTCGATTCTGGCGGTTGCCGGCGCCTCTCTGGCCGGGCGGCCCTTGATGATCCCGACGCTGCTGATGCGGACGATCTTCGTGCTGATCGGGACGTCGCTTGGTGCGGTGGTCACACCCGAGACCCTGCACGGCATGGCGACCTATCCGCTCAGCATTGCGGTGCTCATTGTAGCCATGGCCATTATTTCCATGGCCGGTGCGGGCTATCTCCGCCTCGTGCATCAATGGGACAATGTCGACGCGTATCTCGCCGCTGCGCCGGGCGGCATGTCGCAGGTGCTGGTGCTCGGCGCCGAACTTGGCGGCGATCTGCGCGCCATCGCAATCGTGCAGAGCATCCGGGTCGTGGTCATCGCGGTCGGGCTGCCGGCCGGCCTTTCCCTGCTTGGACTTGTCGGCCATGCCCCGCCGAGGCTCACCGGTCCGTTGAATGTGCAGGTGCTCGAGGAACTGGCCATTCTGGTTGTGGCCTCGACCGTCGTCGCGATCATCGCTTACCGCATTCGTTTTCCAGGCGGGCTGCTCTTCGGTGCGATGCTGACATCAGCAATTCTGCATGGTAGCGGGCTTATTCACGCGGTGTTGCCCTGGTGGGTCGCAAACGCGGCGATGATTTCGATGGGAGCGATAACCGGCTCGCGTTTTGCAAACACGTCGCCGCGAATACTGCTGAATTTCGTCGCGGCGGCATTCGGTTCCTTCGCGGTCGCTGTGACGATCGCGGCGATTTTTGCAGCGGGCCTGATAAGCATTCTGTCGCTGCGCGCCGCCGAAGTGATGATCGCCTTCGCGCCAGGATCGGTCGACGCCATGATGCTGCTGGCGCTGGCGCTCAATCTTGACCCTGTCTATGTCGGGGCGCATCACCTGACCCGAATCTTCTTTGTCTCCCTGACCATGCCGCTCATTGCGCGGCGCAGCGCTCGTACGCTTAAAATTCAGGCTGAGCCCGCAAAGCAACGGGTCAAGCGGCCGCCGTTTCAGGATTGACGATCTGCGGTCTATTCGGCCGCGGCCGCCCGCTCGCCGCGGCGCAGCCCGAGCCGGTCCCACACATCGACGAGCGCTTCCGCCAGCGCATCGACCAGGACATCGTCATGGTATGGTGAAGGCGTGATGCGAAGCCGCTCAAGCCCGCGTGGAACGGTCGGATAGTTGATCGGCTGGATATAGACCCGATGGTCGGCAAGAAGCATGTCGCTTGCCGCCTTGCACTTCTCCGGATCGCCGACGAGCACCGGAACGATATGTGTCGTGCTGGGCATTACCGGCAACCCTGCCGCATTGAGGACGGCCTTGACCCGCGCAGCGCGCTCTTGGTGGCGCTCGCGCTCCCAGCTCGAAGTCTTCAGATGCCGGATCGCGGAAGTGGCCGCCGCGCAAATTGCCGGCGGCAATGCGGTCGTGAAAATGAAGCCGGGTGCATAGGAGCGCACCGCATCGATGAGTTCTTCGTTCGCCGTGATATAGCCGCCGAGACAGCCGAAAGCCTTGGCGAGGGTGCCCTCGATCACATCAACACGGCCGAGGGCATTTTCACGCTCGCAGATGCCACCGCCTCGCGGACCGTACATGCCGACAGCGTGGACTTCGTCGCAATAGGTCATAGCGCCGTAACGCTCGGCGAGATCGCAGATCCGGTTCACGGGCGCGATGTCGCCATCCATTGAATACAGGCTTTCAAACACGATCAGCTTCGGTCGCGAAGGACCCGCCGCCTTGAGCAGCTCCTCGAGGTGACGCAGATCGTTGTGGCGCCAGATCTGCTTTTCGCATCCCGACTGGCGCACGCCTTCAATCATCGAATTGTGATTAAGCGCATCGGAGAGCAGCAGGCAGTTCGGCAGCAGTCTCGCGATTGTCGCAATGCCGGTCTCGTTCGAGACATAGCCGGACGTGAACACCAGCGCCGCCGGCTTTCCATGCAGGTCGGCGAGTTCGCGCTCGAGCTCGACGAGCGGATGATTTGTTCCGGCAATATTTCGCGTTCCACCGGCGCCGGTGCCCATGCGTGTCGCAGCCTCCACCATGGCGCCGATCACCTTCGGATGCTGTGCCATACCGAGATAGTCGTTTGAGCACCAGATGACGACGTCGCACTGGCCCTGAGGGGAGTGCCAGATGGCGTGCGGAAATCGGCCGGCAACGCGTTCGAGGTCGGCGAAAACCCTGTAGCGCCGCTCATTCCGCAATTTGGCGAGGGCAGACGCAAAATAGCTCTTGTAATCCATGACTTGATACTTTCCCGCCCCTTGCGGGCCTCTTTTAGAAGGGTTCCAGGGTATTTGTCGAGGCGAGATTCGTCGCAGCCGGGGATAGCCCACCCGTTTGAATGAGGCCGCTATCGAAGCGCGCTCAAGTCGAGATGCCCCTGCATTCCCGCCAGCATCAACGCTCCGATATGCAACTGGAGTCCAAATTGTCCGGCGAGAATCAGTGCGCCGAGCTCATGCGGCGCGACGAGCCTGAGTTCGATGCCTTCTTCGATTGGCACCTGGCCCGCATGCGGTCCGGCATCGACAAAGAACGAGTGCACCCTGTTGGCGAGACGTGCGGTGCACGGCCAATAGCTTCCGAGCCGGTAAACCGATTGTGCGGACAGTCCGGTTTCCTCCAACAGTTCACGGCGGCAGGTTTCTTCCGGTGTTTCGCCGGCGTCGACAATTCCGGCCGGCAATTCCCACGTGAAGTCTCCAACCGCCGGCCGAAATTGACGCACGATCGGAATAAGTCCGTTGGCCGTCCGCGCAACGACGGCAGTATAATCTTGCTGTCCGACGGCGTGATAGACTTCAGGTGCGGCGCCGGGACTGAACTCGACCCCCAGCTCGATGAGCTCAACCCAGGGCGACACGCGTTTTGCGTGACGGCTAGCGATTTTGGGCCAGTTCATGATTCTCATCCCGTGACTCTTCGAGAGTCCGGACACTTGCCGCGGGCCGCCGAAGAAAAGTCGTTGCGAATGCGTAGGCGTACCAGCGCAAATAGTCCGGCAGCCATTTGATCACCTGAAACCGGCTTGTCCCATGTGTCCGCTGAAACCAGCGCGCCGGGACTTCACCGATCCGCCAGCCGAGCCGGTGGCATTTCACCAGCAATTCGATGCTGTAGCAGAAGCCGCGTTCCGACTCGATTGGAACTTCCTCGATGGCGCGGCGCGAAAACAGTCTGAATCCGTTGCTGGCATCGTGCGTCGGCAGGCCGGCCAGATGATAAAGAGTGAAATTGGCCGAACGCACGAGTGCCGATTTAAGCCACGGGCAGCCTTGCATGCTGCCGCCGGTCATGAAGCGGCTGGCGCATACAATGTCCCGGCCTTTTGCCGCTTCAATCACCATCGTATCGAGAATGGCGGCGTTGTAGTCGTCGTCCGCTGGATAGACCAGCACGAACGGTGCGGTGCTGGCGTCAAACCCGCTGAGAACAGCGCCATGCGCCCCGCGTCCGCGATTTCGGACGAACTCGACGCGGAGATTCCCCAGGACGCCCCGGGCATGTGCGATCGCGGGCAAAGTGTCGTCATCATCCCGGTCGTAACAGATCAGCACGCGCATCGGCGTTTTCACCACCGCGGCGATGGCGCGCAGCGTGTAAATGATGTTGGCACCCTCGTTGTAAACGGGGATGACAATGTCGAGCTGATGGCGGCTCTCCACGGCTGTCACAGCTTCACGCCGCTGGTGAATACTAAGGGCCGCAGCCGCTTCATGATCGCAAGATTGAACACCGCGGTGTCGATGAAATTGTAGACCGGCAGCAGAACGCGCGCACGGCGCAATGCGACATAGCGATAGGCAAGGCCGCCGAGAAAGTCGCTTTCGACCTTGAATCCCTGGGCGCAGAAGATGTCGGCGACTTCCCGGGCAAGGACCGGCCGCTCGTTCCCGGTCACGCCGACCGGGCTGTAGAACGGCGAAGCACGGTCGCGATAAAGCCACATGAACGGGTTCATGCGGTTGGGGTCGAAGGCGACGAAGCGCCCGCCGCTCCGGAGAACGCGCCTGACTTCCCCGGCCAGGCGCCGCGGGTCGGGGAAATGATGCACAAGCCCGCTCAGCAGAACGCCGTCGAAACTTTCATTCTCGAATGGCAGGTTTTCAGCGTCGCCTTCGATCAGCTCGAGGCCCGGATATTTGCGGCGGCCGAGCGCTATGAGGCGCGGGCTGATGTCGAGCCCGACGCTGCGGTAGCCCGCGCGCCGCAGCAATTCGGTGAAGACGCCTGAGCCGCAGCCGAGGTCGGCCACGTGCGCGCCCGGCGGCAGATTGCTGAGCCTGACGAACGCCGCAATCAGCTTTTCATTGGCTGCCGGCGCGAAGACGTCATATCCGTCGCTTTCGGCGCGCGCATTGAAAAAGGCAATTTCCTTGCCCTTGTCCTGCGTTGACTTGTCCTGCGTTAACTTGTCCTGTGCGCGCTCGGCCGTCATGGCGTCCATCTTACAGGACCCGCGGTGTCGGGAGCGGCGTGATCAATTTCCCCCGAAAACCCTTGGCCTTGAGCTTGGGGGCGAGTTCGTCCGCAATGTGCCAGGAGAAAATGACGGCGCAATCGGGCTGGTCGGAAAACAGTCTGGCCTCGTCAACCACGGGGATCTGCGTCCCCGGCATGTATTTCCCGATCTTGAGCGAGCCGGCAATCTCGCAGACATAGTCGATGATGCCTTCGTCGAGCCCGACATAGTTGACGAGCGTGCTCGCGCGCGACGGCGCGCTGATCCCGGCGATGCATGCGCCGCTTTCCTTGATGTCGCGCAGCATCGAGAGCAGCCGGAGCTTCGACAGAACGACCTGGTCTCGAAAAGCCGCAAGGCGATTTACCATTGCCTCGCCGCGCGGTTCTTCGGCCAGCATATGACGGACGCTCGCCTCGACGGGATGCGCGCCGCGCCGCGCCGCGTAGACGCGGATCGATCCGCCGTGGCTCGGAATCGGCCGCGCGTGGAAGACCTCGAGATCGTGCATTTCAAGCAGGTGCTTGAGCGCGGTCAATGAGTAGTAGCGCAGGTGCTCGTGATAGACGGTGTCGTATTGCAGCGTATCGAGCAGCGGAATGAGATAGTGCGACTCCGAAATGAAGACGCCGTCCGGCTTTAGCATCTCGGCAATGCCGTCGACAATGGAGTGCACGTCCTCGATATGGGCGAAGCAGTTTGCGGCGGTTACCAGACTGGCCGGTCCGTAGTCGCGCTTGACCTCTCGCGCCACGTCCGGCGTGAAATAGCGTTTCAGCGTCCCGATGCCGCGCTGGCTGGCGATGTCGCCGACATCGGTCGGCTCGATGCCGAGCACGCGCTGCCCGCCATTCCTGAAATTCGACAGCAGCGTCCCGTCATTCGAGCCGATATCGACCACAAGGTCGCGGCTGCCGAGATTGAGGATCGCGGCGCTTTCACGCTGCAGGTCCGCAAAATTATCGCGCAGCAGTCTGGTCGTGCCGCTGGTGTAGGGATATTCCGGCGGGAAAATGATGACCGGGTCAACGGCCAGGCCGAGCTGGACGAGCTCGCATTTCCGGCAGTGCAGCAGCATCGTCGGAAACCAGGGCTGCTGCTGCGCAAGTTGGCCGATCCCGACCATTTGGTTGACCGGCGGCATATAGCCAAGGGAAAGCACACTATCGAGCGGGGCATGTCCGCAGATCTGGCAGCATTCGACCGGCACGCTGGCGCCGGTGCCGGCGGCACGCGCAATTTTGCCCGGACGCGGTGCGTGCAGATTCATGCGAATTTCAGCCCTTTGGAGCAAGCGCGGAATTGCGCCGGTACCAGTCGAGCGTGGGCCGCAAACCGTCCGCCAGCGGCACGCGCGGCTTATAACCCAGCTGCGCCAGCTTCGAAATGTCGGGACAACGGCGCGCCGTGCCGCCCGCGGCCGGCCTGCCTGCGATCAAATCCGCCTCGCGCCCATAGACGGCCGCGATTTGGCCGGCCAGATCGCCAATCGATATCTCCTCCATGGTGCCGACATGGTAGATGCCAAGGTGCTCACCCTTGGCGCGCATCACCATGACGCCGGCGACGAGATCGTCGATAAAGCAGAAACTGCGCGTTTCCTTGCCGCTGCCTTGCAATTCGAGCTGAAGCTTTCCCTTTGGCTGTGCCTTGCCGGCGGCGTCCAGGCGCAGCGCCAGTTGCGGGATGACATGTTCCCATCCCATATCCGGCCCGTAAATATTGTGCGGCCGAAAAATCAGCACGCGTTCAAAATATCTGCGCCCGAAATTGATGGCCAGGAGTTCGCTGATCAGCTTTCCGCCGCCATAGGAGTAACGCGGATTGAGCGGATCGGGAATTGAAAGCGGCGCGCTTTCGTCGGTCGGGATTTTCGGCGGCGTCTGGTAGACTTCCGAGCTTGATGCAAGAACAAGCGTGCCGATGCGGTTTGTCCTGCAGGCGTCGATGACATTGACAATGCCGCGCACACCGACATCGAGCACGAGGTCCGGCCGGGTGTAAAAGAATTCGGTGCCGTTGACGAAGGCAAGGTGGTGCACTTCGTCCACCCCCTGCGCCGCCTTGCCGACAGCCGCCGCGTCGCGGACATCGCCCGCTATGAATTCGATATCGGCCGCCATATCGGCAAGCCGCCGCGGACTGCCGCGCGAGTTGTCGTCGAGCACGCGCACGCGGTGGCCGGCCTTGACCAGCGCCTTGACCAGCGCGGCACCGATGAAACCGCTGCCGCCGGTGACGAGAATGCGGCTCACGCGCGCTGCTCCTTTTTCCCGCCCTCCGGCGCGATTTCGATCCAGCGGCCCTGCTGATGTGCGCGCCTCGCGGCGTCGATCAGGACCTGCGCACGATAACCCTCGGCAAAGCCGGGCCGCGGCGTCGTCCCTGATTCAATCGAATCGAAAAACATCCTGGCAAGCCGCGACACCGGAGCGATGCGGCCGTCCGGATAATTCGCATCGACCGGATCAGGCGCGGAGATGTGTTCAAACGCGGCCGCCGCCCGCTGCGCGTAAAGAAGCTCAAAGCCGCGCATATAGTCGGCGCCCGGATTATGCAGCACCAGCGTGCCGTCCTCGCCGAAGAACTCGATCTTGTGGCCGCCGCCGAAATAGGAGGCGCAGCTCATCGACAGCGCGATCATTGGGCCGGCGGCGAGCTGCAGCGCCATCGCGACAGTCGTTTCCAATTCCTTGTCATTGGGCAATCCCGAGACGCGCGCCGTCAGGCCGGCGATGGGCCCGCAAAACCATTCGATATAGTGGAAGCAGTGGGAAATGAAGTTGCCGAGCACGCCGCCGCCGTCGTCGCCGAACGATTTCCAGTTGAGCATGCGCGTCTGAATGGCGCGGCTTTCGACGTGCCAATTCACGACGACATGGCGCAACGCGCCGATCGCATTGTCGGAGAGCAGCGCCTTCGCCCGCTGCCATGACGTGATCTGGTGGAAATTGAAATCGATCATCGTCGGCAGCCGGCTGCGCTCGGCGTGATCGAGCATGATGCGGGCCGTGGCGAGGTCCCCGGCAAGCGGCTTTTCGGCGAATACGGGCTTGCCGAGTTCGAGCGCGCGGATCGCGATCTGTGCCTGAAGCCTCGGCAGCGTTGCGATCGCGACCGCCTGCACGTCGCGGTCCTCGACCAGGGCCCGCCAATCGCCACAGGCCTTCGGCACATCGGCGGCGCGCGCAAGTTCGGCAGTGCGTGCTGAATTGCTGCCGGCAATCGCAATGACGTCACAGCGAGGGTCGGCGCGGAATGCCGGCAGCTGGACCGTGCGCCCGTAATTGGTGCCGATTATTCCCAGACGGATCACGGCGTCTTAAACCCTGCCAAACACGGATTTTGTAACCGCGGATGGATTTGGGCTAAATCGCCATGCTACGCAAGGGCGATTTGCCTCGGGGACGCAACGGCATTTCATGACCGCAACGGACGCGAAATCCGCCCATGCGACATTGCGCAGACTGGGCGCGGTGTTGCTGGGCGTCGGCGTGCTCGGTTTGCCGGTCAATAATTTCAGCGACTATCTCGTTCTGCTTGCCGTTGTCGTGATTGTCTTTTGCGGCGACGTCAGTGCGCGCCCGCGCGCCTGGGGCGCGGCGGTGATCATTGTCGCTGCCGCGATTTTCGGCCGGATGGTGCTGGCGCCGCCGCCGGTCGAAGAAGGGCACAATGTGTTTCTGCCGGGGCCTGCGCTTGAGCGCAGCCTGCCTGCCGACGTCTATCGGGAACTGCAAGCCAGCTTTGACGCGCAGTATCCCGTGTCGCGGCGCTGCGATCCGAAACTGCCGGGCTGCTGGCGGGGTTACCGCGGACCCGATTCAGCTTTCGCGTTTTCCGCCGACGGCATCTGGCGGCATGCCGATGGCTCGCGGACGACAGGTACGCTTGATTTCTCCGATCCGGTCTGGCTGCGTCTCGGTTTTGTCAACGACCTGCGTTACAACTGGACAACCGATTACGACGTGAAACGCGCGACGCGCGACCGGCGCTTCTGGATGGGGTGGCGTCGTTGGCATCTCACAATGCCGTGGTTTGAAATGATCCGCGTGCCCGCCGGTTACGCCGGCGGAGAACTTTGCTGGCGCGGAACAATCATGTGGGAGGGATCCGGCGGCCGATTTTCGCGCTGGCCCGGCGAAGGTTGCCGCAGCTTCGAGGCGGGCGATGCCGGCCGCCGCATCTTCGGCATCGCCATTGTTCCGGACAGCCTGTCGATGCGTGTCTCGCCGCCGTGGAAACCGTGGCTGCGGCAGGTTTCCGCCGATGCTGTCGTGCTCACGGGCATGATCGGCTTGCTCGCAATGCTGGTGACGTTCCGGCCGCGCCGGGCGATCGTGCCCGTTCTCCTCATCGGGCTTTCGATGCTTGTGATCGCGATCGGCGATGCGAGCTTTCTCGGCGGCGTAAGACCGTTCGACGGCGGTGACGACGGGCTGTTCTACGACGGCACTGCGCGCATGATGCTTGCGAAGATGCTCGACGGCGACATTCGTGGTTTTCTGGAAGGCGGCGAGAGCGTTTTTTATTACGGCGGCCCGGGCCTGCGCTATTTCCGGGCGGTCGAGCATATTTTGTTCGGCGAGAGCTATCTCGGCTACCTGTCGCTTGTGCTCGTGTTCCCGTTCGCGGTCTACGGGCTGTTTCGCCGGTTCATCGCGCGGGATTGGCCGCTTGCGCTCACCATTGCTTTCGTCGCAATACCGGCCGGGATCCTGTTCGGCACGAGTTTCGTGCAATATGAGGAACTTGCCTCGCGCGGTTTTGCCGATCCAGCGGCATATATATTCTTCATCGCCGGAATCCTGCCGATCGTGCGAAAGCCGGACGCGACTTTCTTCGGGCCCGCCTGCGGTGGCGCGCTGCTGATTGCGCTGGGCGTTTTCATGAAGCCGATTGTTGCGCCGGCGGCGGTCGTTCTGGTCGGCGGCGCCGGCCTTGCGGCCATCTATATGCGGCTATGGAGGCGGCTTGCCGGATTGTTCATCGGTTTTCTTCCGGTCTTCTCAATGGCCCTGCACAACTGGGTGTTCGGGCACGTGTTTGTCCTGTTCAGTTCGAATGCCGACGTTTCAAGCCTGTTGGTGATGCCGCCTTCGGCCTATGCCGGCGCTTTGGGCGAACTCGTGAGCTTGCAGCTGCGCGGCGAATTTATCGTGCGCTTTGTCCGGCAGATGGCGGACTGGCTCAGCGGGCCGGCCGGGTCCTACGCCACCATCCCCTTGAATGCAGCAGGTGTGGCGGCGCTGGTCTTCGTGGCCCTGCGCGGCCGCGCGTTCGACCCCTGGCTGCGGCTGATTGCAGTGTCGGCACTTGCGCAGCACACGGTTGCGTTTTTCTACACCGCCGCAACGCCGCGCTATCATTACCTCGCCTGGTTCCTGACGATACTCGTTACCGTGGCGTGGGTCGAAAAAGTCGGGATTCACTGGCTTGATCGCCGCTTTCCGTCGCTGTCGCGCCGCCTGGTTGAAGACCCTCTGCTGCGGCGGCTTGCATCGGGGCTCGGCCGGCTGCAAAGAGTATCGGCATGAGTGAAAAATCCGTCGGCATCTCCAATGGCCTCACCAATTACGGTGACCGCGACTTCTCCCTTTATTTGCGCCGGTCCTTCGCGCAGTCGATGGGCTATTCGCGGCCAATGCTGGAGAAGCCGGTCGTCGGCATTGCCTATACGCCGTCGGGTTTCAACAACTGCCACCGCCATTTTCCCGAGATGCTCGAGGCGGTGAAGCGCGGTGTGCTGGCGGCCGGTGCGTTGCCGATCGCGTTTCCCACGATTTCCCTCGGTGAAGTCTTTCTCAGCCCGACCAGCCTGAAATTCCGCAATCTCATGTCGATGGACACCGAGGAGATGGTGCGCGCGCAGCCCATGGATTCGGTGGTGCTCATGGGCGGCTGCGATAAAACGGTGCCGGCGCAGCTCATGGGCGCGGTTTCGGCCGCAAAGCCGGCCATCATGCTGATAGCCGGGCCGATGATGACCGGCCGTCACCGTGGCGAGCGGCTCGGCGCCTGCACGGATTGCCGCCGCTTCTGGGCGCAATATCGCGCTGGAAAAATAGACGACGTGGAAATCAGCGACGTGGAAGGCCGCCTTGCGACCACCGCGGGCACCTGCGCGGTCATGGGAACGGCGTCGACCATGGCCTGCATTGCCGAGGCACTCGGCATGATCCTCCCGGGCACCGCGGCCATCCCCGCGGTGCACGCCGACCGCCTGCGTGCAGCCGAAGCGACCGGCGCTGCGGCCGTCAAACTGATCGGATCGAAGCTGACGCCGGAGCGCATCGTCAACAAGGCATCGGTCGAGAATGCGCTGCGCGTTCTGCTGGCGATCGGCGGTTCGACAAACGCCATCATCCATTTGACGGCAATCGCAGGCCGCGCCGGCATTCCGGTGTCGCTGCAGCGCCTCAATGAATTGTCGGATACCACGCCTGTCCTGGTGAATCTCAAGCCGGTCGGCGACGGCTATATGGAAGATTTCTTCGCGGCCGGCGGGATGGGCGCTCTCCTGCGCGAGCTGAAGGATCTTCTCCATCTCGATTGCATGACCGTCACCGGCGAGACGCTTGGCGAGCGCCTTGAACATGAAGGCGACGGCTGGGTCGACCGGACAATTATCGCGGAACGCGGGAACCCGCTCGAGCCGCAGGGCGGACTTGTCGCGCTGTTCGGAAATCTGGCGCCGCAGGGAGCGATTCTGAAACGGTCGGCGGCGGACGCCACGCTGTTCGAGCATGAGGGCCGGGTAGTGGTGTTTTCCTCGCTCGAGGACCTCGCGGCGCGTGTCGACGATCCGAAGCTTGACGTGGACGCCAAGGATATCCTGCTGCTGCAAAATGCCGGGCCACACTCGGCATCGGCGATGCCCGAAGCAGGCTACCTGCCGATCCCGAAAAAGCTCGCCGCCAAGGGCATCAAGGACATGGTGCGCGTGTCGGATGCGCGCATGAGCGGCACCGCGTTCGGCACGATCATTCTGCACGTGACTCCGGACAGTGCATCCGGCGGGCCGCTGGGGCTGGTGCGCAACGGCGACCGCATCCGGCTGTCGGTGAAACGGCGCAAGATCGAACTGCTCGTCGACGATGCCGAGCTCAGGCGCCGCGCGGCGCAGACGAAACCGTCGGCGCCGCATCCGGAGCGCGGCTATGCCCGTCTCTATGCACAGGAAATCCTCGGCGCCGATCAGGGCTGCGATTTCGCGTTTTTGCGGCCTGACTAGTGATGCGTGGAGACGCCGCCGCCGCGCCGGATGAGTCCCGGATTTGCCAATTCGGTACGCCGCTGTTCGATCATTGCGACCACGAACGCCGCTACAAACGCCACGGTGAAGACCCAGGCGCACACGTCTGCCACCCATGAGGCCGCATTTCCGATCGCCTGCCCATTCCAGATCAGGAAGACGGCGCCGGCAAGAATGACGACCGCCAGGCTGGCGGCCATCACGGTGAAAAGAACGAGATTGATCGCCTCGCTGCCCGGCAACGAGCGTCGGTGCAATGTGGGAGTCATGATTCGCCTCCCGGCTTGTACCCCCGGATGGCATATGGTGCCGCAATCCGGCCCCTGCAAACAATAGGTTGGAGTATTGCCGCGAATTAACGCATGCCGGCGCCACCGCGCGCGAAGCGGGCCGCGCATTGGCGTGTCCTGCCTCCGCGCGGCCCCTTCCTGCCGCGCTTTCTTATCGTGCCACAAGCGCTGACAGAACCGATCGACCTTGAATGAGGCTTCCTAGCTGCAGACGGTTCGCCCTGTTTTACGATTTCAGGACAAACAATTGCGGCCGGGCGCCAGCGTGTGATGTCCGCGTCGCAGTCACCGGCGGTCGTCCGGGCTTCCCTCGACGGATTCAACGCGTCCGCAATTGCGGCAGCGAAACGTGTGCAATTCCGGATACGACCCAATTCGCGGGATGGTATTGATGAGCTTCATGGCTTGCCCGTTGCAGTCGCAGATCGGACCTTGCTGAAGCTTGTCGTCGTTGTCCTGCATTTCAGCGTTCATCGATTTCCACCACGGGAATGCGTGCGATTTCGGAAAATATTTCACTCGCGGCGGGCTCGATGCGCGTAACAATTTCGAGGACGTTTAGGGTTTCGGGATCAGTGTCGTCTTGTTATTTCAAGACAAAAAATTGATATTTTCCGCTGCGCCTGTGCCGGGTCACGGCCGCGCTACCGCCCGCCTTATGGCGTCCGGCCCTCGCTTGCGATTGACACTGATGCGACGCTTGCCCGGCGGCTTCGAAGTGCTTCGCAAATCGGCGCCCGACTTCTTCAGCGGCGCGTGGTCCGAGCGCCACGCCTTCATTCGCGCGGTTCGCGGATTTGTTCCGGTCCAGCGGCGGAATGCGTGCGTGAATGCGCCAATCTCGGAGTAACCCAGGAGCCACGCGATCTGCGAAACCGGCAGCTCGGTTTCGGTCAGATACCGTTCGGCCAAAGCCGCCCGCAGCCCGTCCAGGATTTCGCTATAGCCGTGCCCGTCCGATGCCAGCTTGCGGCTGAGCGTTCGCGAGCTCATTCCAAGGCGGGCCGCGGTCTCGCTGATATGCATTTGTCGGTGCGGCAGGAGGCTGGCGATCGTGTTTTCCACCTGCACCTTCAGTGGACTTGATTTCGCTTTCATGCGCGTCAGCGACTCCTCGCAGAAGCCGACGCAGAGCTGGCTCAGATAGGGATCAGCCTTTACATTGTGGCAGTCGCCGCTGGCTTCAGGAAGAATAACCTCGTCGACAGGGGCACCCGTTTCGACCCGGCCACCAATCAATTTTTCGATTTGAACGAGTTCCTTCCGCCGTTCGTGCATGATGCGAACCCGAATCGGCTCAAGCTTGCGGCCGGCCAGATGACGAACGACACGGATCACGGAAGCAATCCAGAATTCGATCTGATGCACGTCGCTGTGGCGCGCAATTCCCGTATATTTCAGGCCGATCCGGATATGGCCGTCCCGTCTCACGTTGAGGGCTATTCCGTCATTCGCCAGCACGCTGTATCGCGCGGCCCTGATCAGCGAGCTGAACAGGGTGTCTGCGGAAGCGATAACGTAATACAGCAACCCGATTTCCCGCAGGTCGTAGGCATGGGCCAGATGCAGCCCTAGCAGCACGTCTTTGCGCGCCCTGGCGACCAGATTCACAAACTTGATCTGATTTTCTACGTCGACCCTGGCATCCTTATTTTTGATTTGGTGCGGCGTAAGGCCGGCCTCATGCAGCAATGACGCAACGTCGAGTCCGGCATTGCGGGCGCGTTCGTAGGCCAGCCGCGACAGCAGGCCGCCGCACCTGTGCAGCTCAGTAAGCCTGTTGAGCGCTGACCGCGGCATCGCCCTGACCGCAATTACGTCTCGATAAATTTAAATGCCAGTATCAAGTGTAAACTACCAAAATCCTGGCCCGAAATCACAAGACAGAGACGGCGTTCTGGTCCTTTAACAGCGTGCTGAATTGCGCAGGACCGCAGGCAATGTGGCATGACATATTGACCGCTCCGTTCGATCGCGACCTGGAATTGGCGACGATCGACACGGAGGGAGTGCGTCCGGTCTCATTTGCGTGTCGCCGGGTCGTCGGCGGATGGGTCAAGGCCGACACCGGCCGGCGCGTTGATCTGGGTCCGACTCATTGGCGCGAATGGAGCAAGGGCGTTTGACCGTTGCTGTCACGACCGGTCCGAAAATTATTCGGAAAGACCGTTTGACAGGTTTGCGTAGCCGGCTCCTCATCAAAGGTCCCGGCCAGCTCGTGGACATGCCGATCAATACAATATGCATCTGGCGGTCCACCGGGTGATCATGTTTTTAGCTTCGGCTTGTTTTACTGCATGCAACTGGTCTGGCTTTTCTGTGCATCTTTGGCTTTTACAGGCACTCGCTCCGCTTTCGCGACGAGGCGGAAGTTGATTGCAGAAAAACTGGGCTAGCTCCGTAGCGAATGACCGAGAACCGACGTCACGGTGTTTCACGCGCAAAGCTATGCTAATCACGCGAGATGGAAATACGAGATGCAACCAACGAGGATGCAGAGGCCGCGTGCCAGGTAGTGCGCCAATCGATAACTGACCTTTGCACCGCGGATCATCAGGGCGATGCAGCCGTTCTGGACCTGTGGCTTCGTAACAAGACGCCCGAAACTTTTAAAATCTGGATAGCGCACCAAGCCAACTCTGTGCTGGTTGCCATTCAAGAGGGTGTGATAGTTGGGGTAGCCGCAGTAAATGATGGTGGCGAAATCACTCTGAATTACGTTTCGCCGAACGCAAGATTTCGCGGCGTCAGCCGAGCCTTGCTTCGCGCTGTCGAAGATCGCGCGAGGCAACGGGGTAATCTGCGTTGTACGCTCACCAGTACTGAGACAGCGCGTCGTTTCTATCTCGCCAACGGCTATGTTGAGCACAGATCCTCAACAGGAAAATTTTCAGTATCGGGTTATCCGATGTCGAAGGCGTTAACTGTGTGACGGTTCGCGTCTCTGATTGATGCCCGTCGCTGATATTCGCGGCATTGGACCAATTTAGTTGTTTTCGGAGTGAAGCCGACATAGGCGCCAATCGACACGGTTAAGACAGATACGACCTGCATCGCCGACGGGCGGGCACAATTACAGGCAGTCTAAGGAGCCCGGGAATGCCTGATTTTGTTGGCTTAACGTGGTGCTGCCGGAGTGGATTGAACACTCGACCTCCCCCTTACCAAGGGGGTGCTCTACCACTGAGCTACGGCAGCAGTTTCAATAGCTTATCAAGCCGGTTGACGCCCTGGTCACAGAGAGTGAATTCTGATGACTGCATGTCTCGCGCTTGTCACCCGCTCGTTACCCGGTGATCTGGGGGTCAGAAAGTTGCCTACCATTAGAAAGCGCAGTGGCCAATGGCAAGTCTTTGGGCAAGTCTTTGGCCAAGTGCTGGGTCAAGTTCTTGATCAAGTCCTTGGCCAAATCCATGGCCAAATCTTTGGGCTCGCGAAGCCGCCGGCTGTGATTTTCGTTTTGGGTCTGGCCCTGGCGGATTGCTCGCAGCCCTGGGATCCGGACACCGATGCAAGTGCCGTAGCCTGCCGGAGCACCTATAACTTCTCGCCCGGTACCCCCGACTATGAGCAGTGCATGCAGAGGTTCAGGGAAATCGACGCCCGGAAAAAAGGCGGCCGCGTATTCTAGGGGCCCGGCTGCCCGAGCCTGCAACTGCGGATGCCGCGCGGGTAATCAGACGACGCATGCGTGACGATAAAGAACACAAGTCAAGGAACGCGGCCGACCGTGCCCGGCGGCTCGCCGAGGAACTGCGTGCAAACCTGCGCCGGCGCAAGGCGCAGGAACGCGGACGCGATGTCCCGCGCGTGGATCGGCCTGTAAAGGACGGTTCCCGCCCGGGCAGCAGCTGAAACCCCGGCAAATGCCTGTTTTCAGGGCCGGACTTTCGCCGCATTTGGGCGGCGAAGGTGCTAGTGTTTCGGGTAAGGGGGCAGGGTTTGATGGCAACGGCTCCCGCATATGCAGCATAGCGACGGCCATAAAGCGGGCGGGGCGAAAATGGATCGTATAAGGATTGTCGGCGGTCAGCGTCTGAACGGCACGATCCCCATTTCAGGCGCGAAGAACGCGACGCTTCCGTTGATGATCGCCAGTCTTCTGACCGAAGACACGCTCATTCTTGAAAACGTGCCGCGGCTGGTCGATGTCATCCAGCTCCAGCGGATCCTGGGGAACCACGGCGTCGACGTCATGATCGCCGGCAAGCGCCACGGCGACGACCCCAACCAGGGGCGGACGATCCATATTTCGGCGAAGCACATCGTCGACACCACGGCGCCCTACGAACTTGTGTCGCGCATGCGGGCGAGCTTCTGGGTCGTGGCGCCGCTGCTCGCACGCATGGGCGAGGCCAAGGTATCGATGCCGGGAGGTTGCGCCATCGGCACGCGGCCGGTCGATCTGCTGATCATGGCGCTTGAAAGGCTCGGCGCCGAAATCGAGATCGAGGGCGGTTATGTCATCGCGCGTGCCAAAAAGGGCCTGCGCGGAAACGAAATCGTTTTTCCGAAAGTTACCGTGGGCGGCACGCATACCGCGATGATGGCGGCGTCGCTCGCCAGGGGCACGACTGTCATCGAGAACGCCGCGCAGGAGCCGGAAATCGGGGACGTCGCCGACTGCCTCAACAAGATGGGTGCGAAGGTGACCGGGGCGGGGACCCGCCGGATCATCATCGAAGGCGTAACGTCGCTGCACGGCGCCCGCCACTCGGTTCTGCCCGACCGCATCGAGACAGGAACTTACGCCATGGCGGTCGCCATGACAGGCGGCGAAGTGCTGCTGCAGAACGCCCGGCCCGAACTGCTGCAGGCGGCGCTCGACGTGCTTGCGCAAAGCGGCGCCACCGTGACGCCGACGAACGAGGGCATCCGCATCGCGCGCAATGGCGCCGCCCTTGATCCGGTCGAGGTGACGACCGCGCCGTTCCCGGGGTTTCCGACCGACCTGCAGGCGCAGCTCATGGCGTTGATGACGCGGGCCAAGGGCACGTCGCACATCACCGAGACCATCTTCGAAAACCGTTTCATGCATGTGCAGGAGCTGGTGCGGCTCGGCGCACGAATCCATCTCGACGGTGAGACCGCGACCATTGAAGGCGTCGAGCGCCTCAATGGCGCGCCGGTGATGGCGACCGATCTGCGCGCATCGGTTTCGCTCGTGATCGCCGCGCTTGCGGCCGAAGGCGAGACCATGGTCAACCGCGTCTACCACCTCGATCGCGGATTCGAACGGCTCGAGGACAAGCTCGCCCGCTGCGGCGCGGCCATCGAGCGCATCAGCGCCTAGACGACGTCCACGTTCTCGGTCACGATCCCGGCCCCCAGGCAGGGAGATCTTCGTGACCGCAATTAAAGTGATGAGCGCCGGCGCCGTGAAATCGATGGTGGCGGCGCTTGCCCCGGAATTCGAGCGCGAAAGCGGCGACAGGCTCGAGCTGAATTTCGGCACCGCCGGGTCGCTGCGCGAACGCATCAAGAGCGGCGAGAAGGCCGACCTCGTCATCCTGTCGGAATCCGCCATCGCCGAGCTCGCAAAGCTTGGTCTCGTCCTGCCGGACACACGCACCGACCTCGGCCGCACCGTCACCGGCGTTGTCGTCCGCGAGGGCGCGCCGGTCCCCGATATCTCGACGCCCGATGCATTCAAGAAGGCGATCCTCGGCGCCCGCAGCGTTGCCTATACCGATCCGAAGGCCGGAGGGTCGGGCGGCATCATGTTTTCCGCATTGCTGCAAAGGCTCGGCATCGCCGACGAGATCAACGGGAAAGCGGTGCTCGGCAAGGGCGGCCACGACGTCGCCGTGTCGATCGCGGAGGGACGCGCGGAAATCGGGACAACCTTCATCAGCGAGGTGCTGCCGGTGCGCGGCGCCAGAGTGGTCGGTCCGCTTCCGGGCGATCTTTACAGCGCGAACACCTACACGGCGGCCGTTCATTCCGGCGCGGCCTCGCGAGCCGGCGCCATGGCGTTTCTCAAAAAACTGACCGACCCGGCCACACGCAGCCGCTGGACACTGGCGGGCCTCGATCCGGCATTTCCGGGCTGAGCATCTTGCGCGGCCAGGCGGTTCTGCCTAACTACGCCCGAGAGGGGGGAGAGCAACGCCATGGACACGCCATGGACCCGTTGAAATTCGTGGTCCTCGACGAGGAAGACCTCGAGATTGCCTCGGCCCACCTGCAGGATGCAGTGGTGCGCGTGTCGGACGTTCTCTGGCGGCCGCAGGAAAGACGTGTCGTTGTGGCGCTCAACCGCTTCGATTGGGAAGGCGCGCAGGGCGAAAACCCCGAATACCGCCGCCGCCGCGCCGCCTTGCGCTTCGAGCGCGTTCTCGCGTGCAAGTGCAGGAATGTCGACCCGGCAAGCAAGGACGCCGTGCTCAATCTCCTGGCGGTCGAATTCGAGGAGACGGAAGCGCCGTCCGGCGCG
>DATEKG010000148.1:0-6260 GCA_035277565.1 Pseudolabrys sp. | reverse complement strand
GACGCACTCATGGCCGTTGATCAGGATATCGTTGATCGTCGGGTCCTTGAGCAGAGGCTCGAGCGGGCCGAGGCCCGTCATTTCGTCGAGAATCTCCGAAACGAAGTCGCTGAGCTCCTGGGTATTCAGCGGCAGACGCTCGACCAGCACGTATTGCGATACGAGCTGCTGTACGTGCCTCCGCACTTCCTCCTCCGGCACCTTGTCGAGGGCCGAGAGATTGATCTCTTCGATCAGGCGACGGTGCAGACGGATCTTTGCGTCAAGAAGCTTGTCACTCAGCAGCGGGCTTTCAGCCTGCTGGGCGGCCGCCGGCTGCTCGACGGGCTGCTCCGGAAACACCGTCCACGAAACGCCTTCGAGCGCCGACGAGGGCGACTCTTCGGCCGGCGGAAGTTCGGTTGCAGCACGACGTGCGGTGAAGCGGCCTGCCATCTCAGCCCACCATGGAAAGCTTGAGCTTTTTCAGGAGCGTCATGGGCTGGCCGTCGGAGCCCGTCCTGACGGCCGCAGAATCCAGCACCAGTTTCTTGAGCTCCGCAGTGATCTTGTTTCCCGACTTGACTTCGTCCAATGGAACGCCGCGGTCGATTGCCTCGCGCACCAACGCATAGTCGTTCGGAATCGCTGCCAGGAACGAATCGCCAAGGGTCTGAGCGAGGTCGCCGCGGCGCAAGCCCGAGTCGAACATGCGCTGGCTGAAGCGATTGACGAGCACGCCGGGATTCGGTCCATCGCCCAGTCTTTCGTTGATCGCCGCCACCAGCTGCTTTGCGTGACGCAGGCCCGGCACGGTCGTTTCGCTGACGATGAACAACTTGTCGGATCCAAGCAGGACGCTGTCGGTCCACGAGAACCAGGTGCGCGGCATGTCGAAGATGACATATTCGAAATTACTCGAAACCAGATCGAGCAGGCGGGTCACGACGTCCGGATCGAATGAGCGCATCTCCGCAGGACGGTTGGGTGCCGCGATGACGGCCAGTCCGGATGCGTGGTAGGACAGCATGACCTCGAGCAGCTGGCGGTCGAGGCGGTCGGGGCGCGGTTCGATTTCAGCGAGGTTCAGCCGCGGCTCGAGGTCGAGATAATCGGCAACGGCGCCATGCTGGAAGTCGAGATCGACGAGACAGGTCGAAGGTTTCGTGCGCAGGCTTCCGCTGTTGAGCAGAATCATGGCGGTCTGCACTGCAAGCGTGGTGACGCCGGCGCCGCCGACTGCCGGCAGGAACGTATAGATCTTTGCTTCGGTAGGCTCGCTACCGCTTGCCGGACCCTTGGCAACCCGCGCGCAGGCGCGAACGAGATCGATCGGTTCCACCGGCTTGACGAGAAAATCGGCCGTCCGCATCTGAATCAGCGTGCGCGCGACATTTTCGTCGAAAGACTGCGTCACCACGATGACGGGCGGCCAATTGCCGATCCGCGCCATCAGGCGCGACAGCGCCGCCATTTCGTCAGCACGGCCGGCATCGAGGTCGACCACGACCACGGATGCATCCGCAACCTGCAACGAGTCGGCTTGTCCCGCGAGGTCGCCGGAAACGACGGCGAGCTCGATCGCCGAGGATGCTCCGAAAGTCGAGCGCACTGAAGAGTCGAACGCCGCGTCGGGGGTTATCACCACAACGCGGGTTCTGTTGGCGTCAGTATTACGTCCGGCGCGCATAACGCGATCGAAGTCCCTTTTCTATTTCACCGGCGCCGCTGGTGGCGTGACAGTGGGCGCGGCGGGAGCCGCGCTGTTCTGCCCGGCGTTTGACTGGTCGGAATATGCGCTGGACGTGCCGATGCCGCGCGGCGCGATTACGCGGTTGGTCCGGTAGCGCTCGAATGCGCTCTCCATCTTGGCGCCATTGAATGCAATATCGCGATTGGCGCTATCCCGCGGCCACGGATCCACCGTGTGCGTCACGACGTTCGTGGCAACAGCATTGCCGCCGGAGAGAGCAATTGTATCCCTGCGGTCGATATACTCTGAGCATCCGGCCACCGCCGAAAGAAGCGCGGCAAGCGCAAGTGTGCGCATCGCTTTACTGAACGGCTGCATTGGAGTCCTCCTTCGGCATATCGAGCATGTGTCCGGTAAACGGCCGGTCGCCTGCAACCGCAATACGGGCTGTGACCGGCGTGAGTGCGCGCGCGTCTTCCCGCCTGACTTCGGTCTTTCCGAGGAGGAAGAAATCGACGTCGTTCGGCGGCAAGGTGTCGTCCGTAGGCGCCTTGATCTCATCGCCTGGACGCGCGGGCCGTACGATGTGCGGCGTCACGATAATGGCAAGATCAGTCTCGTTCTTCTGGAACGACTTGCTCGAGAACAAGGCGCCCAGCACCGGCACACTGCCGAGCCAAGGCAACTGCTCCAGCTGATTCTTGTTGTCGGCCTGCAGTAATCCGCCGATCACGAAGCTCTGACCATCACGCAACTCGACCGTCGTCGAAGCGCGGCGCACGATAAGCGCCGGCACGGAGACGCCGTTGCTGACCGATATGGTATGAGTCGTGTCGATCTGACTGACTTCGGGCTCGATTTTCATGTTAATGAGCCCTTGCGAAAGCACCGTCGGCGTGAAAGCCAGTCCGACGCCGTACTTCTTGTAATCGACGGAAATCTGACCGAACGATCCGGATACCGGGATTGGATATTCACCGCCGGCGAGAAAGCTTGCAGTGTCGCCGGAAAGCGCAACAAGGTTGGGTTCGGCAAGGCTGCGGGCAACGCCCTTCTGCTCGAGTGCATTGATCAGCACGTCAGTGGACACGCCGCTTGCCACGATCCTGCCGACCAGGAACCCGAAAGGCGAGGCGCCTGAAATCAAGCCCGCCGCGGTCTCGGTCGCGATAGACGAGGCCGAAATCGGGAGGTCCCCTGCGGGAACGCGATTGCCGATATTCGTGATGGTGCTTTGACCAAAGCGATTCCACTGGACGCCGAGTTCGCGGCCGGCGTTGCGTGAAATCTCGATGAAGCGCACTTCCAGCAGAACCTGCTGCGGTGACATGACGGAGACGGAATTGATGATGTCGGGCCCGAATTGCCGCGCGATGGTCACCGCCTTGTCGAGGGTCGCCGCATCCGCCACCTCGCCGGACAACATAATCCGCCCGTTCACGCTCGCGGCCCGGATCCGCGAAGTCGGAAAGCGGCGCCGCAATTCGTTGGTCAGACGGGTGATGTCGTACGACACCTCGACGTCGAATATGCCTACGAGCTTCTTGCCTTCGGCATAGACCGACACACGCGTCGTGCCGATCTTCTTGCCAAGGATCGAAAGCGAACGGTCGGTAAGCGGATTGACGTCTGCAACTTCGGGGTCGCCGACGTTCACGTCGACGAAGCTGGTGTCGGTGTGCACGTCTTCCGATTTTCCGACCGGAACGGTGACCATGACCGTACGGCTGTTACCGCTGATCTGAAGGGTCCGTCCCTGCGCGTAGGCGTCGCCGACCATTCCGAGGATCGACGCAGCCAGCGCGACGGCAAGCGCAATCACAAGATCGCGCACCCAGTTGCCGTGCCTGGTAGTCCTGTCCGAAGTCGGCCAGCGGAAGCCGGCGCTGAGTTCATTGTGCTTGTTCACGACACTCTCCCCACCCTTGAATGATCCCAAGCCCGGAATTACCAGGCGATCCCCTTGCCCGTCGTCGCCGGAGCCCCATGACGTCCCTCGGCGGGGACGGTGTATTCCTGCTTCGCCGACGCGCGCGTCACCGTGACCGTCGTGGTGCTGCCCTTGTCGGCAGTGACCGGCTCGTTCGTGCCCAGATCCTGAAGTGTGACCTTGCGCGTCTTCACCTCGGCCGTTTCACCTGCCTTGCGCAGCAAGAGCGAGAGACTGCCGACAGAAGAGGCGAGCCATAGTTTTTGCGCTTCGACCGTGTCGACTTCCAAAGTCACAGACTTTGCGACAGTCGCCTTCGCTGCGCGCTCATCGGCGGTCTGATCGACCGCGAGCACGCGCGCGTTCTGCAACACGACCTGAGTTGTTGCGGAGCCCTTGTCGATCTGGCGCGTGAGCACGACATCGACGTGATCGCCAGGCAGCACGAACCCGCCGACGCCTTCGACGTCGTTCACGCGGATCGTAACGGCCTTCATGCCGGGCTTCACGAGCGCCGAGAGCGTCGCGCGCTGGCCGGGACCGGTAATCTTGAGCGCGAGAACGGGCTCGTTCGCTTCAATGGCGGCGAGCACGACGCGGCGACCATGGGCAAGCACGTCAGAAATCTTGGAGAAGGCGCCGCTCGGCACGGCGTCGGACGGCCACGGCACTTCCTCCAGCATCGAGGCGCTAAGTTCGGTGCCGAAACGCAGCGCCTGTTTGGCGACGACAACAGTTTGCGAGGCGACGGGTTTCGTCTCGATATTCTTCGCCCGCATACTGGCCTGGTTGTTGAGCCAGACCTGGGCGATGAATACGGCGAGCAAGCCGAAGATAACGGCAAACCCGATCATGACGATTGTACTGGCACGCACGGCAGGAGGCCCCGTTGGACGCGACCGAACTAATCCGCGGTCTATTCATTCGAACACTAGGGGCGAGGCAGTATTGAATTACTAATATCACCGACGCAATTGCGCCTATGCTGAAGAGCGCATGAATTGCTAGCGTTTAAATGTGGTATCCGGACTGAAGTAAACTTTAGAGTAACTTTGCCCCGCGTTAACAATACTGGATCGTATACCGCTTTCGCAGGTAACGATCGATTCAGCGTAATGGCGGCGACGGCGCGCAAGAAATGCCCGTCAATCAAGGCTGCTGCCCAATAGACCCGCCCACGCTGCCCTCTGCCGGAACCCGATCACGCCTAATACAGCGTTAGCGAAATACGTTCGCGAAGTTGCCCGTGCGGCGACGTTGCGGCAACATGCCGTCGCTGTCGCCAATCCCCGACGTCGCATCTCCAGCCGGTGTGCCGTCATAATTTTTTCCGGAGATTTACTGACGATGTCGAAACCCCGCATTAGCTATGTCGATCCATCGACGGTCAACGACCCGGCGATGATCGCGGAATTCGAACGCTGCGCGCGCGAGGGGACGCCGCGGCCGGAAAGTCAGGCGATCCGGGCGCATGTGCCGGCGACCTTCTGGTCTTTTGCGAATACATGGCGTGACGTGTTCAAGAACGGGGTAGCGGATCACAAGATCAAGGAGCTCTGCCGAATTTACGTCTCGCGATCGGTGCTCTGCGAGTTCTGCGGCAACCAGCGCTCCATCAAGGCTGCAAAATCGGGACTCAGGGAAGACGACTATAGCGATCTGATCAATTTCGAGAGTTCGACGCGTTACGACGAGCGCCAAAAGGCCGCACTTGCTTATGCGGAGGCCATTACCTGGGATCTTCCCGCTGGCGACGAGCTGTGGGCGCGCCTGCACAAGCACTTCACCGAAGCCGAGCTGGTCGAAATCGGATATTTTGTCGCAATCACGATGGGTCAGCAGCGCTGGCTCCGCACGCTCAATATCGAGCATCACCAGATCATGGCTGGCACCGATGCCTCGATGGCTCCAGGCTTCGAGGACCTCGAGGCTCTCAAGCGATCGAAACAGGCCGAGGACTATTGGGCTAAAATCAATCATAAACCCGAAAAACAGGCAGCAGAGTGACAAGTCAGGCAACAACAACGGCTCGCTCGGCGTCGTCTGCGCAGCAATCCGCCAGGGACGAGCCACGCATTCGCGTTCGCGGACTCGACAAGCACTACGGCGCGCTCGAAGTCTTCCGCAATATCGAGTTTGATGTCGGCGCGCGCGAGATTGTCGCGATCGTCGGGCCGTCAGGCTGCGGCAAGACCACCCTTTTGCGCTGCATCGACGGTCTTCTTCCCCACGACTCCGGCGAGATCTGGGTCGGCCAGGAACGCGTCACCGAACCGATCGCCGGTGTCGCCATGGTCTTTCAGCACTTCGGTCTCTTTCCGTGGAAGACCGTCTTCGAGAATGTTGCATACGGATTGCGGATGGCTGGCGCTGCGAAGAGCGATGTCCTTCGAAAAGTACCAGAGTTCATCAAGCTCGTCGGCCTGAGCGGATTTGAAAATGCATTTCCGTACCAGATGTCCGGCGGCATGCAGCAACGCTACGGCCTCGCACGCGCGCTCGCGGTCGAGCCAAACGTTCTGCTCATGGACGAGCCCTTCGCGGCTGTCGACGCGCAATCCCGTGAGATCCTGCAGTTCGAACTTCTGCGAATCTGGGATCAGCGGCCGACCGCGATGATATTTGTGACACATTCGATCGAAGAAGCCGTTCTGCTTG
>DATEKG010000147.1:0-17845 GCA_035277565.1 Pseudolabrys sp. | reverse complement strand
CCATTGGCTTATTCTTCATGGGCGCTACACTTGTGTGGCGCGCAAGCCTCTGTGCGAGAAATGCATCATCAATGACTTGTGCCGGTGGCCGGGCAAGACAGTTGTAAAATGAAGCGTGCCGGGGAGCGTATCGATGGAAGGATCGGATAGAAGACGGTCTGCCGACCGCGCCGACCCCGGACCATCATTTGAACGCGCGGGACTGCCCGCCAAGGCGGCGGCGTCATGGCGCAAATCGGAGCTTCGCGTCACCGGTAATTTCAAACGCGACACAGTTGCCGCAGTGAAATTCTGGCGCGGCGGCGCCGATTTGCTCGGCAAGCTGCCGAAAAAATTGCAACGCACACCGGAACAGCAATTGGCCGCGCAGTTCATTCTCGCCAAATGCCGTGCTGGGCGCGAAGAATTTCTCGTTCGCCATGCCGATACGATCTATCGCAAGCTCACAGGAAATCTTGCGGCGTTCAGCGATGTTGAGGATCTCGTTTATGCCGCAGCCAGGCTGGTGCCGGGCCTCGTGCCGACGCGGCAGCAGGTATCAGCCGAAGCAGAGAATTTGCAAAGCGGGAAGGACGGCCTGGAGGTCGACCAGGGAATTTTTCTTGCCCACGCATTGGCTTTGCCCGGGAGCGGAATGCATCTCTGCGAAGCAATGCTGCGTCCGACACCCGAGGCCGTCGATCGCATCGGCGAATTCACGCGAAGCGGAATCATCGATTTTGGCGCCGCCCGCGTCGAGCGTCACGGGAAGGCTGCCGTGGTCACGGTGCACAATCCGCGTTTTCTCAATGCCGAGGATGACGACACGCTGAAAGAGACCGAAATCGCGGCCGATATTGCAATTCTGGACCCGACAACGGAGGTCTGCGTTTTCCGCGGTGATGTCGTGGAGCATCCGAAATACAAAGGCCGCAGGATATTTTCGAGCGGAATCAATCTGACCCATCTCTATCGCGGCAAGATTCCCTTTCTCTGGTACATCCGCCGTGACATGGGCATCGTGAACAAGATGTTCCGCGGCATTGCCATCGGCGCCGCAAGCGCCGACGAACTCTATGCCGGCACGCGCGAGAAGCCGTGGATTGCCGGCGTCGATGCGTGGGCGATTGGCGGCGGCTGCCAATATCTGCTCGCGATGGATTATGTTGTCGCGGCAAGCGACGCCTACATGACGCTTCCGGCGCGCAAGGAAGGCATTATTCCCGGCGCTGCCAATCTGCGCATGCCGCGGTTTGTAGGCGATCGCATCACCCGGCAGGCAATCCTGATGGGCCGCCGGCTCGATTGCGACACGCCGGAAGGCCGCATGATCTGCGACCTGGTGGTGCCGCCGGCGGAGGTGGATGAGGCCATCAGGCGCGTCGTTGAGGACTTTGCCGGTTCGGGCGTGGTGAGCGCCGCCGGCAATCGTCGCGCGATCCGCGTCGGCGAGGAGCCGCTCGATCTCTTCCGCCGCTACATGGCGGTGTATTGCCGGGAACAGGCTTATTGCCATTTCAGTCCGGCGCTGATTGCCAATCTTGAAAAGTACTGGAACGCGGCGCAACGGAAGATCTGAGCAAACGGTGGAGGGCATGCCGCGATTGCAGCTCAAGGGCATCAACCTGACGCCGTCACGTGACAGTCTCGACCCGATCGAAATCGCCTCGCGCGACGAGATCGCGACCCTTCAGCTCAAGCGCATGAAATCGTCGCTCAATCACGCCTACAGCAAAGTGCCGCATTACAAGAAAGCATTTGATGCGGCGGGCATTCATCCTGACGATCTCAAGTCGCTTGCGGATCTTTCGAAATTTCCGTTCACGACCAAGGACGATTTGCGAGCGCACTACCCGTTCGGGATGTTTGCAATGCCCCGTGAGCAGTTGCTGCGTGTGCACGCCTCGTCCGGCACCACCGGCAAACCGACGGTCGTCGGATACAGCCGCCGCGATCTGGAAACCTGGTCGGAACTGATGGCGCGCTGCATGCGCGCGGCAGGCTGCAAGCCCGGCATGCTGGTGCAGAACTCATATGGATACGGCCTGTTCACGGGCGGCATCGGCTTTCACTACGGCGCCGAGCGTCTGGGAATGACGGTGGTGCCGGTTTCGGGCGGCATGACAGAGCGACAGGTGAAACTGATCCTGGATTTCAAGCCTGACGTCATCTTCGTCACGCCGAGCTACATCCTTGCAATCCTTGATGAATTTCGCATGCAGGGTGCCGATCCGCGCCGCTGTTCGCTCAAGATCGCCATGTGCGGCGCCGAGCCCTGGACCAATGCCATGCGCGCCGAAATTGAAGACGCGTTCGATCTGCACGCCATCGACAATTACGGGCTTTCGGAAATCATTGGGCCCGGTGTTTCGTGTGAATGCATCGAGAGCAAGGATGGCCCGCACATCTGGGAAGATCACTTTTACCCCGAGGTCATCGACCCTGCGACCAGCCGCGTGCTCCCGGACGGTGAAGTCGGCGAATTGGTATTCACAACCTTGACCAAGGAAGCGATGCCGGTCGTGCGCTACCGCACGCGGGATTTGTCGCGTCTGATGCCGGGTACCGCGCGCTCGATGCGGCGCATGGAAAGGGTGACGGGACGCTCCGACGACATGATGATCGTGCGCGGCGTCAATGTGTTCCCGAGTCAGATCGAGGAAATCATCCTCAAGGATGAAAGACTCGCGCCGCATTTCGTCATCGAGCTGCGTCGCGTGGATCGGCTTGATGAAATCACAGTCGTTGTTGAGACAAGAAGTGACACCGGAGCATCGGTTTTCGCCGACTGCGACCGTGTTCTTGCGCGGCATATCAAGGAATCGATCGGTGTGACCGCCGCCGTACGCACGGTCAAACCGGGCACGATCGAAAGGTCGCTTGGCAAGGCGAAGCGCGTAATCGATTTGCGTTCGAAGAACTGATCCGTCAGCGCGGCGCCACAAGCAATTCGGATTGCGTTTTCGAAAGTCTCTTGTGAACGTGGACCATGAAGGCCATCGCAAATATAGGTGTTGCCAGGTTCGCGATCGGTATTGAAACGAACACGGCGACCACCATGCCGGCCAGGAAGACATAGATTGCATTGGTCTTGCGCATGGCCTTTGCTTCACGAGGCGGCCGGAAGCGCATGGCAGCGAGCTCAAAATATTCGCGTCCGAGAAGATATGAATTCGCGAGAAAAAGTATGACGATGCCAAGTCCGGCAAAAAGCACGAAGGGAAGTGCGCAGAAGTAGACGATGACCGCGAGTGCCGCGATTTTCAGTCCTTCGATCAACGCCCGGGCAAATGGCAGGGCGTGGCCCGGCGGCTGTGCAGGATAATATTCGCGTTCGACGGCATCCGCGATTTCGTCGACAAAAAAGCTGCCGACAAACGCGGTGACCGCCGGCATGAGAAAGAGCGCGCCGGTGATGATGCCCAACCCGGCCATGATCGACAGGACCCATGCCAAGGCTGTCCAGGCCGCGTGCGGCGCTACTCCTGTCGCCTGCTCCGCCCAGTTTGCTCCGGTTTCCGCCCAGGCCGCGAGCACGCGTTGCATGAGAACACCGATTATGGCGATCAAGATCAACGCCAGTCCTGCTGCCTTGAGCAGGACGTGGCGCAGCGCCGGTGTGAACATTTGCGCGAGGGCCTTGGCGGCGGCGTCGATCATGCCGACAGAAGTAAGGGGCGCGGCCGCGAGGGGCAAGGGCGGCGGTCAGGGTACCGGGGAAAGCGTATCGTCGTCAGCCGGCACCAGGGAGACGATTTCATCGAGATCAGCAGCCGGCCTGTCGACCCACGCCATCGCCTTGTAATCGAAGCCACGCACAATGGTCGGCTTCACGACCTCGAAGTACGGCGAAATATCGAAATCGCGCGGCGCATAAAGCGACGAATGACGGATTTCAAGGATTTCCTGACGCGCAGCCTCGCTCTCGAGCCGCGTCACTTTTGGAAGGATTGGATACCGCACCGATTCAAAGGCTTGCGCGATGAGCGCCGAGCAGATGATGCGGGTGGGATGTCCCGATCCGAGTGCAATCATCCGCCGCCGCCAGCGCTGCGGGACCGGAAGCGGGAACAGGTAACGCATCAGGTCGATGATGTTCTTGAGGTCGTAGTCGAAGCCGATCCGCTCCGCCGCATAGGCACAAACGCGGTGGCGGTCTTCCTCGTCAAGCCGGGTTGGCCGGCAAATGCGCGTATGAAAGCGCGAATATTTTGAAAGGGGCGCAGCGACGACCCCCTGTCCGATATTGGCTTCGACGAGCACGAGAGGCTCACCATCGGGCGCGACGCGGTCGCCAATCGGGCCGACATAAAGTGCGGCATGCGACCAGGTCGACTGCGTCAGGTATTTGATCACGCCGGAGATATTATTGTTGCCTTCGACCAGCAGCACATCGCCGGGCTGCAATGTCACGCGCAGGGCCTCAGGGTCCGATGGCGTGAAAGGCTCGTAACCCTGGACCGGCTTTTCCAGATAATGGGCCAGAAGGCGCCCGACCCCGTCGACCATCCAGCTCATGACCAGCCCTCGGCGCCAATATCTGGCGCCCCCAGATGTTCCCCTCGGCTGCTTCCTGCCAGCGCGATGTTTGCCGTGGACGACGAATTTAGCGGGGAGTCATTGCGATTTGGTTCACCGTTCCGGCGCGCCGCGGCCGTATCCCGACGTTACCGGTTGTTAGTCATGTTGTTGGCGCGCGCTATTTGACACATGTTATTTGACACATTCGGTGCATTTGCCGCCTCGGCCGTCTGCCGGCAACGATTTGGATACCATGCCGGCGACCGGCCGGCCGGATACCGGACTCATTCGCATGCAGACAACGCGACGAACATCCGGCATCCGCAAGGCTCTTATTGCCTGGTCGAGCGGCAAGGACAGCGCCTGGGCGTTGCACGAATGTCGCAATGTGCGGGAGTTCGAGATCGTCGGTGCGCTGACCACGATCACGGAAGATTTCAACCGTGTGAGCATGCATGGTGTGCGGGAGGAACTTGTGCGAGCGCAACTCGACGCGGCGCGCTTGCGGCCGATCGTCGTGCGTATTCCCTTTCCATGTCCCAACGAGATCTACGAGCAAAAAATGGCCGCAGCAGTGAGCGCAGCCCGATCATCCGGCATTACGCATATGGTCTTTGGCGATCTGTTTCTTGAGGACGTCCGCAAATATCGCGAACAGCGGTTTGCCGGTACCGGCATCATGCCGGTTTTCCCGCTGTGGGGGCGGCCGACGCCGGCTCTCGCGCGCGAAATGATCGAGGCCGGCGTGGAGGCGCATCTTTGTACTGTCGACTTGAAAAAGCTCCCGGCCTCGTATGCCGGCCGCCGCTTCGATGGCGCAATGCTCGAGTCCCTGCCGCCGGGAATCGACCCTTGTGGCGAAAATGGTGAATTTCACACCTTTGTTTCAGCGGGACCAATGTTTTCGAAAAGGATTGCAGTCAGACCGGCCGAGACGGTGCAACGCGACGGATTTGCCTTCGCCGACTTTCTGTCCGTCTAGCTGCGCAGAGTGCCGCCGGTCCGCTTGGCGACGTCAGCGACGATCCTGGCGGCCAGCGCGTCAATTTCGGCGTCCGTCATGGTCCTGTCGACCGGCTGTATCGTCACAGAAATGGCAATCGATTTCCTGCCGGCGTCGATGCCCTTGCCCTCATAGACATCGAAGACACCGACATTGCTGATCAGTTTCTTGTCGGCATTTTGCGCAGCGCGCACGATATCGGCAGCCTTGACTGCGGCATCGACGACGAAGGCAAAATCGCGCTCGATCGGCTGGAATTGAGACAATTCAAGCGGAGCCTTCGCCCGAGTCGGCCGGACTTTCGGCTCGGGAATCTTTTCGAGAATGACTTCGAAAGCGACAAAGGGGCCCTCGGCCTTCAGCCCTGCAATCGCGCGTGGATGCAGTTCGCCGAAATGCCCAATGATATTTTGCGGCCCGATCTGGATCGTCCCGCTTCGGCCAGGATGAAACCAGGAAGGCCCGCCGGGCACGATCTGAAGAGCCTGTGTCGGCGCACCCGCGGCCGCGAGCACGGCAAAGGCGTCTGCCTTGGCGTCAAAAGCATCGACCGGACCGGCCTTGCTCATCCAGTGGCGCCCGCTGCCGGTCGATTTGGCAAGCGCGCGCCGCAGCCCGCTGGCGGCGGTCAATTGATCTTCCGGCCGGTCGCCCTTGAAGATCTGTCCAACCTCAAAGAGCGCCGTGTCGGGAAATCCGCGGTCGGCATTGCGCTGCGACGCCGCGATCAGGCCCGGAATGAGGCTTGGCCGCATGTCCGACAGTTCGGAAGCGATCGGATTGGCAAGTATGAGTTCGGCCTGACCGCCGCCGAAAAGCCCGGCCTCTTTGTGCGAGACGAATGACCACGTCACTGCTTCGACCAGGCCCTGCGCGGCAAGTGAGCGCTTGGCCTTTCGCGTCCGGTTCTGGATCGCGGTCAGGACCGGCTTGCGTGCATTGTCCCGCCCGAAACGCGTCGACGGTATCCGGTCCACCCCGACGATACGAACGAGTTCCTCGACAAGATCGGCGCGGCCAAGAACATCCGGCCTCCACGACGGCACGGCGACTTTCATCCGCTCGCCTTGCCCGGCCGCAAAGAAACCGAGCTTTTCGAGAAGGCGCCGCAGTTCGGTAGCCGGCAGCTTCAGGCCGGTCAGCCGCGGCAGTTCGCTCACCGGGAAGTCGATGACCTTTTCTTTGGGGGTCGGATCGCCGGCGACAATCACTTCCGACGCTTCGCCGCCGCAAAGATCGAGCACCATACGCGTCGCGAGCTCGAGCCCTGGAACCATGAAGGCGGGATCGACGCCGCGCTCGAACCGGTAACGCGCATCGGAATTAATCCCGAGCCTGCGGCCGGTCTGGGCGATATTGAGCTCATCCCAGAGCGCCGATTCGATCAGGACATTGGTTGTGGCATCGGAACAGCCTGTCGCTTCTCCGCCCATGATCCCGGACAGTGATTCGACGCCTCTTTCGTCAGCGATGACGCAAATGGCCTCGTCCAGCGTGTAGGTCTTGCCATCGAGGGCGATCAGCGTTTCGCCGTTTCTGGCACGGCGTACGGTCAGATTGCCGTGCACCTTGTCGGCATCGAAAACGTGCAACGGACGTCCGCGATCGAAGGTGATGTAATTGGTGATATCGACAAGCGCGTTGATCGGCCGAAGACCAATCGCCGTGAGCCGTTTCTGCAGCCACTCAGGCGAAGGCCCATTCTTGACGCCGCGGACCAGCCGGAGACCAAAGGCCGGGCAGAGCGGCTTCGTATTGTCGAAGTCGAGCGTTACCTTGACCGGGCAGGGGAAGGCTCCCTTGACGGGTTTCGGGATCTTGTCCTTGAAGACGCCGATCGACGTTGCTGCGAGATCGCGTGCGATTCCGGAGACGCCAGTGCAGTCCGGCCGGTTGGGGGTGAGATTGATTTCGATAACCGGATCGGCCGCGCCGGCCCAATCGACATAGCTCTTGCCGACCGGAGCGTCGGCGGGAAGGTCGATGATACCCTCATGATCGTCGGAGATCATCAGCTCGGCGGCAGAGCACAACATGCCGCGGCTCTCGACTCCGCGGATGGTGCCGACGGAGAGAGTGATGTTCTTGCCCGGTATGAATGTGCCCGGCGGCGAGAACACGCCTTTCATTCCGGCGCGTGCATTCGGGGCGCCACAAACGACCTGGATCGGTTTGCCATCGCCGATATCGACCATGCAGACTCGCAGGCGATCTGCGTTCGGGTGTTTTTCGGCGGAAATGACCGAAGCAATGACAAATGGCTTAAGCAGGCTCGCTTTATCCTCGACGTTCTCGACCTCGAGCCCGATCATGGTGAGCCTGCTGACGATCTCGGCGAGCGATGCGTCGGTTTCGAGATAGTCTTTCAGCCAGGGTAGCGTGAATTTCATGCCGCTTTCTCCGGCATCCGGAGATCACGGCTCGGTCGGCGCGGGGATGCGCTCAGGGTCATGAGCTCAATCCTCCCGCAAGTGTCGGGAAATCAAGAGGCCTGAACCCGTAGTGTTCAAGCCAGCGTACATCGGCTTCGAAGAAAGCGCGCAGGTCGTGCATGCCGTATTTCAGCATCGCGATGCGATCGATGCCCATGCCCCAGGCGAAGCCCTGGTAGACCTCCGGATCGATTCCGCAATTGCGCAGCACGTTCGGATGCACCATTCCGCAGCCGAGGATCTCGAGCCAGTCGTCACCTTCACCGAAGCGAATTTCACCCTTGTCACGCCGGCATTGAATGTCGACCTCGAGCGAGGGTTCAGTGAATGGGAAGAACGAGGGGCGGAAGCGCATCTTCACGCCGTCAACCTCGAAAAAGGCCTTACAGAATTCTTCGAGGATCCACTTCAGATGGCCGAGGTGCGAACCCTTGTCGATTACCAGGCCTTCTACCTGGTGGAACATCGGCGTGTGGGTCTGGTCGGAATCGCTGCGATAGGTTCGGCCGGGGCAGATCACGCGGATCGGCGGTTTCTGCGCAAGCATGGTGCGCACCTGAACCGGCGATGTATGGGTTCGCAGCAATAGCCGCGAGCCATCGCGCCTGGGCTGGAAGTAAAAGGTATCGTGCATTTCCCGCGCCGGATGGCCTTCCGGGAAGTTCAGCTTCGTGAAGTTGTAGTCGTCCGTCTCGATGTCGGGCCCTTCGGCCACCGCGAAGCCCATGTCGGCAAAGATGGCGGTGAGTTCGTCGATCACCTGGGTGATTGGATGAATGCGTCCGGCTTCGGTCGGCGCCGGGCGTACCGGCAAGGTAACGTCAACCGTCTCGGTATTGAGCCGAGCGTCGAGCGCGGCGGCGCCAAGCACGTCCTTCCGGTCGGCGATTGCCGCGGTCACGCGGTCCTTCAGTCCGTTGATCGCGGGACCCTTTGTCTTGCGCTCATCCGGCGTCATCGCGCCAAGCGTTTTGAGCAGCGCGGACACGGATCCGTTCTTGCCGAGCGCTGCGACGCGGACGGACTCCAGCGCCGCTTCGTCCTTCGCCGAGGCAATCGTTGCCAGCAGATTTTTTTCGAGTTGCGCGATATCGGTCATGGGCTTCCCAACAACCGGCTTTCTAGCTGCTCATGGCCGGACTTGTCCCGACCGCGCTCCGGTCAGACAGGGAGCGCGGCCTTGGCCTTTTCCACGATCGCCTGAAACGCCGCCGGCTCGCGAATAGCGAGGTCGGACAATACCTTGCGATCGACGGTCAGGCCGGCCTTGGCCAGCCCGGCGATGAATCGGCTGTAATTCAATCCGAACGGACGGACCGCTGCATTCAAGCGTTGGATCCACAGGGCGCGGAACGTGCGCTTGCGCCGCTTGCGATCGCGAAACGCGTATTGGTTTGCTTTCTCGACCGCCTGCTTGGCGATGCGGATCGTGTTCTTGCGGCGGCCGTAATAGCCCTTGGCGGCCTTGAGAACTTTCTTGTGCTTGGCGTGCGAAGTGACACCACGTTTGACGCGGGCCATGGAATTTCTCCTTGCAGTGCGTGCAATAAGTCGATGTTCAACGGCCGCCCTTCAGGCGGCGCAAAACCGTCAGCCGTTTGGCAGCCAGTATTTCTTGATGTTGTCGCCGTCGGTCTTGAACAGCACAGTCGTGCCGCGATGCTCGCGGATCTGCTTGGTGGTCCGCTTGATCATGCCGTGGCGCTTGCCGGACTGCTGGTACTTGACCTTGCCTGTCGCGGTCACCTTGAAGCGCTTTTTGGCGCCCGATTTGGTCTTCAATTTGGGCATTTGGCTCTCCTCATCGGCCCATGCGTCAATTGCTGCAGGCCGAAAAAAAGCTCGCGAAGCCGCAGGCTGCGGAGCGGGTGCTCGGGATTGAGCGTTGATCGCCGCCACGGCAGCCCTGACTGGCCGGGCGGCGAATGCGCCGGGTTATGGCAGAGGCGGCAGGCTCATGCAACCATCGGCGTGTCTGGCGGCCGGACAGCCCGAAAGGCCGACGCGCCACCCGCGAAATGTGCGGATGGCGCGCTAAGCACTTCGGATAATTCAGACCGCCGCTACCGTGGCGCCAGGACCATGATCATCTGGCGGCCTTCGAATTTCGGCTCCTGCTCGACCTTGGCGATCGGACCGATATCGTCCTTGACGCGGTCGAGCAGCTTGGTTCCAAGCTCCTGATGCGCCATCTCGCGGCCGCGGAAGCGCAGGGTGATCTTCACCTTGTCGCCTTCCTCGAAGAAGCGTTTCATCGAGCGCATTTTGACCTGGTAATCGTGATCGTCGATCATCGGCCGGAGTTTGATCTCCTTGATCTCGACGACTTTCTGTTTTTTGCGGGCTTCTGCCGCCTTCTTCTGCGCCTGGTATTTGTACTTTCCGTAATCCAGGATCTTGCAGACCGGCGGCGAAGAATTGGGGGCGATTTCTACGAGGTCTAGCCCCGCGGACTGTGCCATATCTAGCGCGGCTTGGATCGGTGTGGGGCCGTGGTTGTGACCGCCGGCATCTATCAGTTGGACCTCGCGGACGCGGATCTCCTCGTTAATGCGCGGGCCGTCCTTCTGAACGGGCAGCGCGGACTTCATCGGACGACGAATGGCTTTTTTCTCCTTGAGCCGTTGCGACTGTCCGTCGGCGCTTGGCGCGCCGCCGGAATAGGCAAAGATTGGTAGAAACTGCCAAGAAGTCAACGCAGTTCCGCCGATATTATCGGCAGGTCGGTAAAATTAACCGACAAACTGTTCAAATTGCCCTGGTTTCGTTGCAGCTCTGCCCCGGCTCGGCTTGCTCCGCAGAAACGGCCAATCCGGCGACGCCGCTATAGACCCGCAGGGTCTGCTCTGCCGCCGTGTCGGCATTGAAGTGCCCGAGCACCCATTCGCGGCCGCGGCGTCCGATGGTTGCGCGGTTCGGCTCCGGCATTGCGAACAGACGAAGGAGAGCAGCCGCCAGTGCGGCATCATCGCCGGCCTGGAATCGAAGTCCGGCAATACGGCTCTCCGGAACTGCCGGTGCGGTCAGCACCACGTCCGCGCCGGCCGCAAGGTCCGACACCAATACCGGGCGCGCCATGGCCTGCGCTTCAAGGATCGCGCGCTGCACGCCTTCGGGCCGGACGGCCGCAGAGACGACGACAGACGCGGCGGCATACGCAGCCGGCATATCAGCAACGGGCGCGGCCATGCGAATGACGTCCATGGTGCCGGTCGCCAGCACGAGGTCCCACAATTCGCCGGTATAACGCGTGCGCCCGCGATCATCGCCGACGAACACGCACAGGAAATCCTTGAAGCCCATCTCCTTGAGGCGCTTCACGGCGCTCACCACAACGTGGTGACCTTTGCGCCTCACAATCCGGCCGGTAATCAGGATGACGCGCGTGCCGCGCTTCACGCCCCATGCGCTGCGTACAGCGTCGACGCGGTCGCGTGTGATCTTTTCGGGATCGAAACGGTCGAGATCAATGCTGCACGCGACGACACTGATTTTATTCCAGGGCGTCGCATAGCGGTCATTGATCAATTCTGCAATTTGTTCGCTTGAAGCAATCACGCGATCACCGCGCGCCATGACGCTGTTGTACAGACGCTTGAAGACATTCTGCTCGTTGAATCCCTTGTACCAGCTGGTCAGGAACGGAATTCCGCGCATGCGCGCAGCAAACAACGCGCTCCATGCGCCGGCGCGGCCAAAGGCGTGAATGACGTTGCATCGCTTGTCGCGTGCAAGGCGCGCGAGAATAACGGCGTTGCGCAGAATCAGCACGGGATTATTGCTCGATACATCGAGCGGGATGAACTCGGATCCGGCAGCCGTAAGGTCCGCGACCAGGCGCCCCGCGCGGGAGACGACGATGGTACGATACCCCGCAGCGGTGAGAATACGGGCGAGTTCTATTGCGCCGGTGTCGGCAGCACCGGAATCGAGGGCCGGCGCGACAATAAGTGCGGTTATCGCGGCGAGGGTACCTGTTGCGCGCTGTGCAGTGTCAACAGTACCCGCAGTTTCGTTCTGACTGCTTCGCGTTCGTACCGATGCTGGCAAACTTGACATGCAGCCATGATCTCGAAATGTCGAAAAATTCCCTCACCAGGCGCGCGCCGCGCTATGAGGTATAGACTTCGCCTGCCATCTCGGCAACGCCCACTCGCCGATTTTGCTTCAGCATGAGATAACGCTTACGCAATTCGCGATCCGGCCTTCCAGAATGAATGACGTACCTCTTTCCTCCATAACCGTCGGTTCGCCTGCAACAATGATTGCCGTGCGCGCGCGGTCCGGCGGGACGCCGGGCCTTTTCTGGCTCGGCGGCTTCAAGTCCGACATGAAAGGAACGAAGGCCGAAGCGCTTGACCGGTGGGCCGCATCCGAAGGCCGCGGCTGCCTGCGTTTCGACTATTCGGGTCACGGCGAGTCCGGCGGCGAATTTACCGACGGTACGATCGGGCGGTGGCTGGAGGAAAGTACCGCGGTCTATCTGCACTTTGCGAAAGGGCCGCAGATCGTCGTCGGCTCATCAATGGGCGGCTGGCTCGCATTGCTGCTGGCGCGCAGTCTGGCCGAAAGAGGGCAAGGAGCGCCCATTGCCGGCATGGTTCTCGTCGCGCCGGCCGTCGACTTCACCGAAGAACTTATGTGGAGGGAATTTTCCGATCCGATCAGGCGCGAAATCGAGCAGAAGGGGTTCTGGATGAGGCCGTCGCAATATGGCGAAGCGGCTTACCCGATCACGCGCGCATTGATCGAAGACGGGCGCAAGCATCTCATGCTCGGCGGACTGATCGAAACGCGTTGCCCTGTTCATATCCTCCAGGGCGTGCAGGATCCGGATGTTCCATGGCGTCATGCTGTCGAGCTCGTCTCGCGTTTCTCGCGCGACGATGTGGTGCTCACCTTGATCAAGGACGGCGACCACCGCCTGTCGCGGCTCGAAGATATCGAGCGGCTGATAGCGGCTGTGAAGGAGTTTTAAGCGAGCGCGGCCGCCCATTCTTCCCGGACCGACAGATCAGGTTCACGATGTTGCTGCGCCAACGCGGCAAATTTCGCGCGCGGCACCAATCTCGACAGCGCCCACACGGCCGCGCCTCGCACCAGGGGCGATGCATCTTCGAGCAGCTGTTGCGCGACAGCCGCGAGGCCGATATCGCCCGAATTGCCGATTGCGATGAGCACATTGCGGACAAACCGATCACGCCCGGTGCGTTTGATCGCTGTTTTTGAAAACAGCGCCCGGAACTGCGCATCGTCTAGGCGCGCGAGATCAGCAAGATGCGGCGCGCGCAGCGCATCGCGCGCGGCGAGCTTTGCTTCGCGCC
Source organism: Pseudolabrys sp. (assembly GCA_035277565.1). GTDB lineage: Bacteria > Pseudomonadota > Alphaproteobacteria > Rhizobiales > Xanthobacteraceae > Pseudolabrys. Next base: position 4,586 of record DATEKG010000147.1, on the reverse strand, counting down.
CGGTCCGGGCGAACTTGTTCCAGGGGCAAACGGCGAGGCAGTCATCGCAGCCATAAATACGGTTGCCCATCTTCGCGCGAAGTTCACGCGGGATGGGGCCCTTATGTTCGATCGTGAGGTAGGAGATGCACCGGCGGGCATCGAGCCGATACGGAGCCGGAAATGCGGCGGTCGGACAAACGTCGAGACAGGCGTGGCAACTTCCGCACGCATCGCTTTCCGCCGCATCGGCGGGTAATTCGAGAGTGGTGAAAATAGAGCCAAGGAAAAGCCAGGATCCGAAGTTTCGTGACACAAGATTTGTGTGCTTGCCCTGCCACCCCAGACCCGCGCGTTCGGCAAGCGGCTTTTCCATCACCGCGGCGGTATCGACGAACACTTTTGCTTCACCCCCGGCCTGCGTCACCAGCCAGCGCGCAAGCTCCTTGAGCCGCCCCTTGATGAGCTCGTGATAATCTTCGCCCCGGGCATAAACGGAGATCCCAGCACGATCGCGCAGCTTCAGGACAGCAAGCGGATCAGCATCGGGGCCGTAGTTCATTCCCAGCATGACGATCGAGCGGACGCCGGGCCACAGCGTTTGAGGCGAGGCACGTCGCCCGGGATTTTTTGCGAGCCATGCCATGTCGCCATGTGCTTCGTCTGCGAGAAACCGTTCAAGCCGCTCCTTGAGCGCGGGTGCGGAGTCGGGCTTGACGACGCCGAAGGCGTCGAAGCCCTTGGCGCGGGCCAGCTCCGCAAGCGCCGACCTGACGGCCGAGGGATCGTTCAAAAGTCGAGATTGGCGTAATTCTGCGACGGCGGCAGGCCGGCGAGGTTGTCCGCCAGAATCGTGCGGAACGACGGACGCGATTTGACGCGCGCGTACCAGTTCTTTGTCGCTTCGTCTTCGTTCCACGGCACTTCGCCCAGATAATCAGCGGCCGACAGATGCGCAGCCGCGGCCAGATCGGCCAGGCTCAGACGGTCGCCGGCGAGCCAATCGCGGGTCCGTACCAGCCAGCCGATATAGGCCAGATGATAGCGGATATTATGACGTGCAACCCGCAACGCGTCGGTGTCGGGTGGTCCGCCGCCCTGTTCCTGCGTCATGTGGCGTTTGAAGGCCCGTTCGGTCACCAGCGGCCCGCTGACTTCTGTGTGGAATTTGTCGTTGAACCAGTTCGCCAGCCGGCGGACTTCGATCCGTCGCGCCGGCGGGTCCGGCAGGAGACGGTCCTGGCCGTTGCCGCCGGCACGCGTTTCCTCGATGTATTCGGCGATAATGGTTGCGCCGGGAATGGGCGGCAGACCCTCAGTCACCAGCACCGGCAATTCGCCGGCGGGGTTGAGCAGCAGGAATTCTTCGCGCCGTTCCCAAAATTTTTCTTCGATCAGACGGATTGCAATGGCGTATTCGCTGAGAATCAAGCGGATGTAGCGCGAACGCGGACATATCGGGTGGTGAAACAATGTCAGCATGGACGCTCATTCGGAGGCGGGACGCGGGGAATCAATTGGCGCACTATAGAAAGGCCTGCCGGAGGCGCAATCGCAGGCGGAATTTTCGTGTTTTTTCGTTGCCACCCGCAAGGCTTTGCGCCAAAAGCGCAATCCCGCATTCCGCACATAAGCAAGCCCCGCAACGTTCCCGGAGCAATTCATGCATCTCGACCTGATCAAGGCGGCCGTACTCGGCATTGTCGAAGGATTGACCGAGTACCTCCCGGTTTCGTCGACCGGGCATTTGTTGCTGATGGAGCATTTGTTCGGCTGGGGCGACGATTCTTTCGGCAAGTCCTTTGCGATCCTGATTCAGCTGGGCGCCATACTGGCGCTGCTGACAATCTATTTCGGCCGCTTGTGGGCGCTCGCCAAGGCCATGTTCTCCCAGTGGGAAGCGGCGCGTTTCATCATTGGCGTTCTGCTCGCATTCCTGCCGGCGGCTGTAGTCGGCGCGCTCGCCTATCATGTGATCAAATCTTACCTGTTCGATGTTCGCATCGTCTGCATCTCGCTGGTTGTCGGCGGCTTCGTGCTGCTTTGGGTGGACCGGCTCAAGCTCAATGTCCGCTACCACGATGCGACCACTTTCAGCCTGCCGATGTATTTCGGTATCGGGGTCATCCAGTGCCTTTCCATGATTCCCGGCGTGTCGCGGGCCGGCGCAACAATCGTGGGCGCGATGCTCTTTGGCGCCGATCGCCGGTCCGCCGCCGAGTTTTCATTCTGGCTGGCGATGCCGACAATGGTCGGCGCGTTCGCCTACGAGCTCTACAAGAGCCGCGGCGAGTTCAGCGTCGGCAGCAATATCACGGTCACCGCTGTGGGATTCATCTTTTCGTTCATTTTCGGATGGATCGTCGTGAAAACATTTCTGCATTATGTGCAACGGCACAGCTTTGCATTGTTCGCCTGGTGGCGGATTCTGGTCGGCGGCGCCGGTTTGTTCGCGCTTTATATTCTGTAGATCAGGCAATGCGGCCGCGAAACTGGCCGCTCTTGCGGTAACGCCACAGATAGGACGGCACGATCGCTTCCATGGTTTCAGGTTCAATACCAAGCCCCTGCAAGGTGCGGCCTTCCGCCCTGGCAGCCGCCGATACAACGTTGTCGGCGCGCAGCAGCTCGACTTGATCAGGCGTAAGCATCGGCTTCGGCATGAATTGCAGGAATGTCGCCTGAATCCTTGCCAGGAAGAATGGCAGCGGCACCAGCAGGCGCTTGCGCTCGATAGTTGCCAATACGAACTGCATCAGCTCCTTAAACGTGCGTATTTCGGCGCCGCCCAATTCGTAGGTGGTGCCATTGCGTGCGGTGCCGTCAACGGCATCGGCAACGGCGGCGGCGGCATCGCCGACGAACACCGGCTGGAAACGCGTGTTGCCGCCGCCGATCAGAGGCAATGCCGGCGAGACGCGTGCGAGCGAAGCAAAGCGATTGAAGAAATCGTCGTCAGGGCCAAACAGGATCGAGGGCCGCAATATGACGGCCGACGACTGTGCCGCCAGCACGAGTCTTTCGGCCTCTGCTTTCGAGCGAGCATAGGCACTTGGCGAGCGTTCATCGGCGCCGATCGCTGAAACGTGGACAAGACGCGCACCCTGGGCGCTGGCCGTCAACGCGACCCGCTCGGCGCCGAGCGTATGCACGGCGTCAAAGCGCTGCTGGCCGCGCTCGAAAAGAATTCCGACAAGATTGACCAGAATGGAGGCATCGCGGGCGGCGGCCTCGACCGAAGCCTGATGTCGCAGATTGGCCTGCACCGCGTGAATCTGACCGACCCGGCCCAGTGGCTGCAGATAGCCGGCGAGCTCGGGCCGCCGCACCGCGACCCGTATCCTGTAGTGTCGTTTGGCGAGGGCCCGGACGACATGCCGGCCGAGGAAGCCCGAACCGCCATAGACGGTGACCAGGGTGTCGTATGGGCTGCGTGCCGTCATGCCGCTCCCGGTTTTTCTGCGTGAATGCCCTGAAACCGGCCAATACAGGATCGGCAAAGGCCTGTACAGGGGCGTCGAAGCCGTTCATTGACAAGGTGGAAGGGCCTCCGTATCTCGTCCCGGCGAGCCCAGGTGGCGGAATTGGTAGACGCACTAGTTTCAGGTACTAGCGGTGAAAGCCGTGGAGGTTCGAGTCCTCTCCTGGGCACCAATGTTTGGGCACCAACGTTTCGAGCCTTGGAACCTAGATGACCATCCGCCTGCACCGTGGCGATCTGCCCAATCTCTCCGCCTACAAGGGTGCGGTTGCAATCGACACCGAAGCTATGGGCCTTGACCCCAATCGCGATCGCCTGTGCGTCGTGCAGCTTTCGCCGGGCGACGGTTCTGCCGACGTCGTTCAGATCGGTGCCGGACAGCAAAAGGCGCCGAACATCGAGCGGCTGCTTGGCGATAAATCGATCCTGAAGATTTTTCACTTTGCGCGTTTTGATGTCGGCATTCTCGCAAAGGCTTTCGGCGTGATGGCTGCGCCGGTTTATTGCACCAAGATCGCTTCGCGCCTCGCGCGCACCTATACCGACAAGCACGGTCTCAAGGATCTGACGCGCGAGGTTCTCGGCATTGATCTATCAAAGCAGCAACAGTTGTCTGACTGGGGTGCCGACCAGCTCAGCGACGCACAGGTTTCTTATGCAGCGACCGATGTGCTGCATCTTCATGCACTGAAAGAGAAGCTCGATGTCATGCTGGCACGAGAGGGGCGGACGGAGCTGGCTGCGGCCTGCTTCCGTTTCCTGCCTGACCGTGCGCGCCTCGACCTCGCCGGTTGGGCGAACGAGGATATTTTTTCGCATTCGCCGTAAGCTGTTGTATTCTGGCGACTATTGGATAACGAGCCGACGTTTGCTGCCGCGCGGGAGCCATATTCGCGCGACATCGTGCATGAGGGGACCTGCTTCAAATTCCAACAGATGCCGGACTAGGCATTGACTGGCATGAACCGTGTGATCACAGCACGAACTGATCCCGAGGCGGCGCGCGCCTATTGGACGACGAACAGGGGCGGCGCCGACCGCGCGTTCCGCGCCGCGCGGCGCCATAGTCGGGTCGTGCGGGTTCTCCGCATCGCGATTCCTGCAATCGTGTCCCTGGTGCTGCTCG
>DATEKG010000146.1:0-3314 GCA_035277565.1 Pseudolabrys sp. | reverse complement strand
TGAGCGCATTTGGAGGCGGCGTAGTCGGCTACGTCGTGCCCTTCCTCTTTGTCCTGACCATAGTCGTGTTCTTCCATGAACTTGGTCATTTCCTGATCGCCCGTGTCTGCGGCATCAGGGTACTGGTTTTTTCAATCGGATTTGGCCCGGAAGTCGCCGGTTTCAACGATCGCTACGGCACGCGCTGGAAATTCTCGGCGATCCCGCTTGGTGGCTACGTCAAATTCCTGGGCGATGACAATGCCGCAAGTGTGCCGGATCAGGCTGCCGTTGCGGCGATGACCGAAGAGGAAAAGAGGGACAGCTTCATCTTTCAGCCGGTGCGATCACGCGCCGCCGTGGTGGCCGCTGGTCCGATCGCCAATTTCGTGCTGGCCATCCTTATTTTTGCGACGATATTCGCGACCGTCGGCAAGCAGACGACCAGCGCGCGGGTCGATACGGTTCAGCCCGGCAGCGCCGCGCAGGCAGCGGGATTCCAGCCCGGCGATCTGGTGCTCGCCATCAATGGCGAGAAGATCGGGGGCTTTTCGGACATGCAACGCATCGTCAGCATCAATGCCGGCGAGCAGCTGACAATAGAGGTGGACCGCGGCGGAGTACCGGTCACGCTTAAAGCCGTGCCCCAACTTAAGGAAATAAAAGACAATTTTGGCAATATGCACAGACTGGGCGTCCTCGGCATCAGCCGGTCCATGGCGCCCGGCGACATCAAGACCGAGAAGGTTGACCCACTGCGTGCCGTCGTAATGGGTGCGCAGGAAACCTGGTTCGTGGTTGATCGTACCCTTGTTTACATCAGCGGTGTCTTTGTCGGCCGCGAGGCGGCTGACCAGCTGGGCGGGCCGATCCGCATTGCCCAGGTTTCGGGGCAGGTCGCGTCGGCCGGCTTTACGGCCTTGATGCACCTCACGGCTGTGCTTTCGGTCTCGATCGGACTGCTGAACCTCTTCCCCATCCCCCTTCTGGATGGTGGTCACCTTTTGTTCTATGCGATAGAAACGATTCGGGGCCGGCCGCTGTCGGACCGCGCTCAGGAACTTGGCTTCCGGATTGGGTTGGCGATCGTCGTCATGTTGATGATTTTTGCAACCTTTAATGACATCGTTCGGCTCGCCAGTTCCTGACCGTTGCTCAGGGGCAACTTTTTGAGGGAAAAGGGAAAGTTCGGGTGGGAGTTTCGTTTGCAGCGCATAAAAAACGCTGTAAAAAGTCGGCCTATGCCAGCCCGGAAGTCTGTCGAATCCGCAGTGGGGGCGGCCGCATGGATCATAAGGGCGCGTAGCGCATGGGAATTTGTGTGCGGTTAGTTCGGGGGTTGGCGATTGGCTGCCTGATCCTCGGCGGCATCCTCGTCGGTGCCGGCTGGATTACGGTGGCATCCTCGGGTGTTGCGGCCGCACAGACGGTCAATTCCATCGTGGTTGAGGGTAATCGCCGGGTCGAAGCCGATACGATCCGCTCTTATTTCAAGCCCGGCCCGGGGGGCCGGATCGGCCCTGAACAGGAAGACGAGGCCCTAAAAGCCCTGGTCACGACCGGACTGTTTTCTGATGTCCGCTTCAATCATTCCGGCGGCCGTTTGATCGTCGTCGTGGCCGAAAATCCCGTCATCAACCGGGTCGCCTTCGAAGGCAACAAGAAGGCCAAGGACGAGCAGCTTCAGGCCGAAACGCAGTCCAAACCGCGCGGGACGCTCTCACGGCCGACGGTTCAGGCGGACGTGCAGCGCATTATTGAAATCTATCATCGCAGCGGCCGTTTTGACGTTTCGGTCGACCCCAAGATCATTGAACTGCCCAACAACCGCGTCGACCTTGTCTTCGAGATCAAGGAGGGCGAAAAGACAGGCATCAAGGATATCCGCTTTGTCGGCGCACATGCCTATTCACAGGGGCGCCTGAAGGACGTCATCAAGACGTCGGAAAGCAACTTCCTCAGCTTCCTTCAGACCACCGATATCTATGACCCGGACCGGGTTGAGGCCGACCGCGATCTGCTGCGCCGCTTCTACCTGAAGCACGGCTATGCGGATGTGCGGATCGTATCGGCAGTCGGCGAATATGATCCGGCAAAAAAGGGCTTTGTCGTCACCTTCACAATCGATGAAGGCAGCCAGTATCACGTTGGCACCATCGACGTCATTTCGAACGTCCGCGCAATTGATCCGGCGGTCCTCCGCAGTCAGGTCAAACTGAGCTCCGGCAGCGTTTACAACGCTGATCTGGTTGAAAAGAGCGTCGAGGCAATGACGATCCAGGCGGCGCGGCAGGGCTATGCCTTTGCCACAGTACGCCCACGCGGCGATCGCAACTTCGACGCCAAGACGATCAATCTGGCCTTCGTGGTCGAGGAGGGCGCGCGCGCCTATATCGAGCGTATCAATATTCGCGGCAATACGCGGACGCGTGACTACGTCATCCGCCGCGAGTTCGACCTCGGAGAAGGCGATGCCTACAACCGCGCGCTCATCGATCGCGCCGAGCGTCGCCTGAAAAACCTCAACTACTTCAAGAGTGTCAAGATCACGAATGAGCCGGGCTCTGCGCCCGACCGCGTCGTGATCAATGTTGACGTTGAAGAGCAGCCCACCGGTGAGTTCTCTGTCTCGGGCGGCTATTCAACGGCCGACGGATTGATCGGCGAAGTGAGCATTGCCGACCGAAACCTGATGGGCCGTGGATATTATGGGAAGGCCGGTTTCACATACGGTCAGTACGTGAAAGGCGCCGATCTTTCCTTCGTCGACCCGTACCTGTTCGGTTACCGGATGGCCGGCGGCATCGACCTGTTCGCGCGGCAGAATTTGGCGAACAATTACGTCTCCTATGACTCGCAGACTGTAGGCGTCAATCTTCGTCTCGGGTTTGCGCTGACCGAGGAAATCGCGTTCCAGCCGCGCTATTCGTTCTACCAGCAGAAAATTACACTGCCGACACAGTTCAACGACTGCCAGTTCTCGAACAATGCCTTGATCAACGGCGGTCCCGGTGTCACGCCGGCCAATGAGGCGAACGGATCCGATACCAATATTCCAGGCGGGTGCTACGCCAATGGCGAAGCCTCGCTGGCTGTTCGCAAAGAGCTTGCAGCCGGCCCGGTGAATGTGTCGCTCGTTGGCTATACGGCTTCCTACAATACGCTCGACAACGTCAAACTCCCGACCAGCGGGCTGTATGCCGAAATCAAGCAGGATTTGGCCGGCGTCGGTGGCGACGTGAACTTCGTCCGCACGCAGGTCGAGGCCCGCAACTATTACGAAGTGATTTCGGACGTCGTGAGCGTGCTCAAGCTGCAGGCAGGCAATGTCAGCG
>DATEKG010000145.1:0-13297 GCA_035277565.1 Pseudolabrys sp. | reverse complement strand
CGGCGAGCAGCTTTCGAAATCCGACCGGCCGGAGCTGACGTCAGCCAAAATCATCATCTCGGGCGGCCGCGCGATGCAGAGCCGCGAGAATTTCACCAAATATATCGAGCCGGTAGCCGACAAGCTGGGCGCTGCGATGGGTGCTTCGCGCGCGGCGGTCGACGCCGGTTATGCGCCGAATGACTGGCAGGTTGGGCAAACCGGGAAAGTCGTCGCACCCGAGCTCTATATTGCCGTGGGAATTTCCGGTGCAATTCAACATCTCGCGGGGATGAAAGACTCCAAGGTGATTGTTGCTATCAATAAGGACGAGGAGGCTCCGATCTTTCAGGTCGCCGATTACGGCCTGGTCGCGGACCTCTATCAGGCCCTTCCGGAGCTTGCGACGGAGCTGGATAAGGTCAAGCGTTGACTACGTTCCGATTTTGTTGCTCCGCCGGTGGCGCCGCGAAGCAGTAAGTCGTAAAAGTGCGGCGGAACATGGAAGTTCCCTTGCGCCGGGAACTCGATCGAGCGGACGAAAACATGGTCAAGATTCAGAATATCGGGGTAATCGGTGCCGGCCAGATGGGCAACGGCATTGCCCATGTTTGCGCACTCGCGGGCTATTCCGTGCTGCTCAACGACACATCGGCCGACCGGATCAAGGCCGGGATGGCGACAATCAACGGCAACATGGCGCGCCAGATCAGCAAGAAGTCGATCAGCGAGGACGAGCGGAAGGCCGCGCTCGGCCGCATCAAGCCGGCGGAAAAATACGAAGCGCTTTCGAGCTGCGATCTCGTGATCGAGACCGCGACCGAAAAGGAAGAGGTCAAGCGCAAGATCTTTGCCGAGCTTTGCACATCGCTCAAATCCGACGCCATCATCGCAACCAACACGTCATCGATCTCGATTACCCGGCTGGCATCGTCGACCGATCGGCCCGAGCATTTTATCGGCATTCACTTCATGAATCCGGTGCCGCGGATGGAGCTTGTCGAGCTGATCAGAGGCATTGCGACCGACGACGCAACCTTCGAGGCGAGCAAGGCCTTTGTTTCGAAGCTCGGCAAGACGATCGCGGTATCGGAGGATTTCCCCGCCTTCATTGTCAATCGCATTCTGTTGCCGATGATCAATGAGGCGATCTACACGCTCTACGAGGGCGTCGGAAACGTCGTGTCGATCGACACAGCCATGCGTCTCGGCGCCCATCATCCGATGGGGCCGCTCGAGCTTGCCGACTTCATCGGGCTTGATACCTGCCTCTCGGTCATGCAGGTGCTGTACGAAGGCCTGGCCGATTCCAAATATCGGCCGTGCCCGTTGCTGGTGAAATATGTCGAGGCCGGCTGGCTCGGTCGCAAGACCCAGCGCGGGTTCTACGACTATCGCGGCGAGAAACCGGTCCCGACGCGCTGATCACGAGGCGCAGCAGCTCGCGGCCTTTGGCTTTTCTTCGTATTCGTCGTGCCGGCGGACCCAGGCCATGGACCAGGGCAGGCCATCCTCGTCGCGGCCTTTCGGCGCCATGTCGAGAAAGTTGTAGGCGCCAATCAGAATATCGAGGCCGCGAGCATAAGACGAATAAGTGTGCAGTACCTCGCCCGCCTCATCCCTGATGAAGGCGCTCAGCCCCGGCGCCTCCTCTTTGGGGAACCCGGTCATAGCGTAGTTGTATTCAATCTTGCCGCGCGCTTTTTCTTCGGGCGAGAACGAGACATGAAAATCATGGTTGAAGTCGGTTCCATACGAGGATACCCATTTGAATTTCCAGCCCATGCGTTTCTTGTAGGCTTCGATTTCCTTGAGCGGAGCGCGCGACACCACGACAAGCGATACGTCGCGTTGCGCAAGATGGATTGCAGCGCCGTCGAAGTGATCTGCGAGGAACGAGCAGCTCGGGCAGCCCTGAATCCAACCGGGCCCCAGCATGAAATGATAGATGATGAGCTGGTTCTTTCCCGCAAACAGATCTGCGAGCGATCGGCGGCCCTCTGAAGTCTCGAACACATAGTTTTTGCCGACTTTCGTCCACGGCAGGGCGCGTCGTGCATTGCTCAGCTGATCACGCGCCCTCGTGAACTCCTTCTCCTTTGCCAGCAGGGCTTTGCGCGCTGCCAGCCATTCGTCTTTCGAAACGATCCTGTGTTGCATGATCGGCCTCCATTAAGCGGTGATCGGAGTCATCCAGCCGATGCCGGCTCCGCCCGGCTCGCGCAGGATGGCGATGCGTCCGACATTCGGTACGTCGAAGATCGGCCGCATCAGCTTTGCGCCTGCCGATTGGGCCTTCTTCACGCGAGCGTCGACATCGTCGACTGCGAGATACGACATCCAGCCTTCCGGGACGCCGTCGAATTGCGGGCTTGCCAACGGAAAGATGCCGCCGGCTGCCTCGCCATTCGCTTTCGCGACCCAATAGGTGCCTTCCGCCATCGGCATCGGCTCGAAATTCCAGCCGACCGTGTCGTGGTAGAATTTCTTCGCCTTTTCGGCATCGCGCGTCATCAGCTCATTCCAGTAGAATGTTCCATGCGACCATTGGTGTGCCATGGGTTACTCCTGTCACTTTGCGGCAAGATACTTGTCCAGCTTCTCCATCGCGCCGTTCCAGCCGTGCTGATGCCGGTCGCGCGCGTCCTCATCGAAGAATTGTTCGTGCGTCAACGTCAGGATCGTCCCACTTCCGTCTTTTCGGAACGTCACGGTCACCAGTGACTCGCGTTCGGGCATTGTCTTCCAGGCCCAGGTGAAAACGAGCTTTTCGTTAGGGATGACTTCGCGATAAACGCCGGACACGTCATGCTGTTCGCCGTCCGGTGATTGCATGAGCCAGCGGTAGCGGCCGCCGGTGCGCGGATCGCTTTCGACATGCAACGTTTTGACCTCACCGGGACCCATCCAGCGCTTTACCTTTTCAGGGTCCGTCCACGCGCTGAAGACTTTTTCCGGCGGCGCATTGAATCGGCGCTTGATGGCGAGGCTTGGTTTGGTGGCCATGAATCTTCCTCCAGAAATGCGGCGAGCTGGTCGAGTTTCTCGGTCCAGAAGCGCTGGTAACGATTGAGCCAGTCATTGGCGTCGCGCATGGGCTCCGCGCGTAGATGGCAACTCACGATGCGGCCGTTTTTCTCGCGCCCGACCAGCCCGGCCCCCGACAGCACGTCGAGATGCTTCATGACTGCCGGCAAGGACATTGAAAAAGGCTTGGCGAGTTCGCTGACCGACAGGCTTTCCGTCTCGCTCAATCGCGCAAGGATCGCGCGGCGCGTGCCATCGGCGAGCGCCGCAAAGGTCCGGTCCAGGTTCGGTCGATAGTAAACCATTTGGTTAAGTATAGACGTGCTTGCCGGCCTGTCAAGACCGGCGGCGTTATTTACATTTCGTTGATGAACTCGCCGTAGAAAGATACCCGGGATGGATCCGGCTTCGATCGCAGCAGCCCTCGTGGGCTCTCAAATGAGCAATGTGCAGATGGCCCTTGCGGCCAGGATGCTGCGCATGAATGCAGACGCTGCATCCTCGATTGTGCAGGTCCTCGACGCCGCGCAGCAGAATCTGGCGAGCCTCGCCAACGTCGCCGCAGGCGTCGGGCAAAATCTCAATATCACCGCTTAGGGATCAAGCCGGGCGCTAGTGCAGCGCCGCCTCGATCAGCTTCACTGCATCGTCGCTCGCCCATTCGGCCGGCCCGGCGATGGTCCCGAGTTCGCACCCTTTCGGGTCGATCAACAGCGTCGTCGGCATCCCGAATGCGCGACCGATGGCCTTGAGGTCCTGAAAGCTGTGTGCGGTCGGATCGGCATAGTATGCCAGTTTCCGGACACCCAATTCCCTGAGCCACGCCTTCGGCTTGTCAGGATCACGCGTGTCGATATTGACCGCCACGACTTCGAACTTAGGGCTCCCCAGCCGCTGCTCCAGCGCATCGAGGGCCGGCATCTCCTTGCGGCAGGGAACACACCATGTCGCCCAAAGATTGAGGAGCACCGTTCGGCCGCGCCAGTGGTCGAGCGAAAGGCGGTTGCCGGCCGCGTCGTTGAACGACAGGTCGGGTATCCTCAACGGGCTCTTGGCAACGTTAACGGCGGCCACTTCCCCGTGCGCAAAAGGCGCAATTTGCCTGGCCAGTTCGACGGCAGGGCGGCAGGCGGTGTCTCCCCCCGCATTGCGCGTCAGGGTCGCAATCCCGTATACCCCCGCGAGCCCGACGGCGACTCCGGCGATTCCGCCCGCCAGGATCATGGCGAGGCGCTTTTTGGCGAAGCTTGGTCGGGATTCGGTCATGATCGACTTGGTGGATATGCCATGAGCAACAAAATGTGGGGTGGGCGGTTCACGTCAGGCCCCGGGGCCATCATGGAGGAGATCAATGCCTCTATCGATTTCGACCGGCATCTCTACCGCCAGGACATCGCCGCGTCCAAGGCCCATGCACAAATGCTGGCCAAGCAAGGCATCATTACGGCTGAAGATGCGAAAAAGATCGCTCACGGTCTAGACACGATCTTGTCAGAAATCGAGGGCGGCAAGTTTTCGTTCAAGCGCGCGCTCGAGGACATTCACATGAATGTCGAGGGGCGCCTCTCTGAGCTGATCGGGGAGGCGGCCGGCCGCCTGCATACGGCCCGGTCGCGAAATGATCAGATCGCGACCGATTTCCGCCTCTGGATACGGGACACCGTCGACGCGATCGACGCCGATTTCGCGGCATATCAGCGCGCGCTTGCCGAAAAGGCCATGGCACACGCGGAAACGGTCATGCCGGGACTGACGCACTTGCAGACCGCGCAGCCGATCACTTTCGGTCACCATTTGCTCGCCTATGTCGAGATGGCTGCGCGTGACCGGGGCCGGTTTGCCGATGCGCGCAAGCGTCTCAATGAGTCGCCGCTTGGCGCCGCCGCGCTTGCCGGCACCTCGTTCGCGATTGATCGCGAGATGACAGCCAGGGCCCTGGGCTTTGAACGGCCGATGGCGAATTCACTCGACGCCGTGTCGGCCCGTGATTTTGTTCTTGAGGTCCTGGCGGCGGCGTCAATTGCAGCGGTGCACCTGTCGCGCCTCGCAGAGGAAATTATTTTTTGGACATCGGCTCTGACCGGACTCATGAAGTTGTCGGACAAGTTCACGACCGGCTCCTCGATTATGCCGCAGAAGCGCAATCCCGATGCGGCCGAACTCGTGCGCGCCAAGGCCGGCCGGGTCGTGGGCGCGATGACTGCGCTGCTTGTCGTGATGAAGGGCCTTCCGCTTGCCTACGCAAAGGACATGCAGGAGGACAAGGAAGGCGCCATGGATGCGCTCGCGGCCCTCTCGCTTTCGATTGCCGCGATGACGGGAATGGTTGCCGACCTGGAGCCGGACCAGTCCCGCATGAAGAAGGCCGCGGGCGAAGGATATGCGACCGCGACGGACCTCGCCGACTGGCTGGTCCGCGCCCTGAAAATTCCGTTCCGCCAGGCCCACCACTTGACCGGCCGGATTGTCGCAAAGGCAGCCGAGACGGGTATACCTTTGCACCGGCTTCCTCTTGCAGCGATGCAGGAGATAGAGCCGCGCATCAATGACGACATATTCAAAGTCTTGTCGGTCGACCGGTCGGTGAAAAGCCGGCTCAGTTTTGGCGGTACCGCACCGAAAAACGTGCGCGCGCAGGCAAAAAAATGGTTGCGCAAGTTGGAAAAGGAGAAATCCTGACTTCGCCATGTTTGCTTGTTTTGCTATGGTCGTCGAACGCATGGAGCGCATCCATTGAGCCGGCACCGCCTGTTTTTTACCGTTGCCCTGATCGGCGCGCTCGTCGCGTCGCTCGGATTGGGCGCGTGCGGACGCAAGGGCCCGCTCGACCCTCCGCCGGGTGCGTCACTCGCCGGCGATCAGGCGACGCCCGCGGGCGCACCTGATGCGGCCAATCGCGGTCCGATTGGCCCGGATGGGAAACCAATCGCGCCCGGTGGCGTAAATCGGCGTATCCCTCTCGACGTCCTGCTGAACTGAGCGTGCAATGCACCACTTCGCCTATCGCGACGGCGTCCTGCACGCCGAGTCGGTGAATCTGGACGCGCTCGCAAGCGCGGTTGGAACCCCGTTCTATTGTTATTCGACGGCCACGCTCGCGCGCCATTACCAGGTTTTTGCGGCCGCCTTTTCCGACGTCCCGTCGCTGATCTGCTATGCGATGAAGGCCAACTCGAACCAGGCGGTGTTGCGAACGCTTGCCAAGCTCGGCTCGGGCGCCGACGTCGTATCAGGCGGCGAGCTCAGGCGTGCGCGCCAGGCGGGCATTCCGGCCGACAGGATCATGTTTTCCGGCATTGGAAAGACGGCGGCCGAGCTCTCGCTCGCCGTCGACGAGGGCATTCTCTGCGTCAATGTCGAATCCGAGCCGGAGCTGGAGCTTCTCTCTTCGATCGCCGCATCCAGGGGGCGTACGGCGAATATTTCCGTGCGTGTCAATCCCGACATTGACGCAAAGACGCATCACAAGATCGCAACCGGAAAAGCTGAAAATAAATTCGGAATTCCGATCAGCCATGCTCGCGAAATCTATGCGCGTGCAGCCAAGCTCAAGGGCATCAAGGTGACGGGCGTCGACATGCATATCGGCAGCCAGATCACCGAACTCGATCCATTCGACAATGCATTTGCACTTCTCGCCGAATTCGTGCGTGTGTTGCGCGTCGACGGCCATGCGATAAGCCACGTGGATCTCGGAGGCGGTCTCGGGATTCCTTACCATGATGGCAACGAGCCGCCGCCGCATCCGGAGGCCTATGCCGAGGTCGTCAAGCGGGCAACACGCGATCTTGATTGCCGGCTGATCTTCGAGCCGGGCCGTCTGCTCGTCGGCAATGCCGGAATCCTTGTGACGCGCGTGTTGTTCATCAAGCACGGCGATGCGAAGAATTTCGTTGTCGTCGATGCGGCCATGAATGACCTCATTCGTCCGACTTTGTATGACGCCCATCATGAGATCTGGCCGGTGATGAAGGCGCCGCCGGCGGCGCCGCGCATTCGCGCCGACGTGGTCGGCCCGGTCTGCGAAAGCGGCGATTTTCTGGCAATTAACCGCGATATTGTGGAACCGGTTGGCGGCGCATTACTTGCTGTAATGTCGGCAGGCGCCTATGGCGCGGTGCAAGCCGGCACCTACAATACCCGCGCACTGGTGCCGGAAGTCCTTGTCAACGGCGCCCAATGGGCGGTGATCCGGCCGCGCCTTGAAGTTGACCAATTGATTGCGCTCGATCGCATGCCGGATTGGCTCTGACCGCATAGAGGCCGCTTGGAGGCCACAGGGAGGCCGCGTGGCCCGGTGGTCCAAGGCGTGTTAGCCTGTTGAACAGATTCTCCTGAGCCCGAGCGACGGAGCGGCTTTTGGACGAGCAACGCGACGAAACGGCCGACACCGCGAAGCCGACGCGACTGATTTTGGCGCGAGCGATCCGGCGTGCGCGCAGCAGCCTGATGTGGGAGCGCGTATGGCCAAGCCTCGCCGGCATGGCGATCGTGGTCGGACTGTTCCTCGCATTCTCGTGGGCGGGCCTGTGGCTGGTCTTGCCGCCGCTCGCGCGTGCAATTGGTCTTGGCATGTTCGTTCTGCTGCTCGCTGCGGCGTCGCTGCCGTTTTTGGCGCTGCGGCTTCCGAGCATCAGCGACGGTCTGCGCCGGCTTGATCGAAACAGCGGCGAGACTCACCGCCCCGCGACCGCGGTCGCGGACCAGATTGCCGCCAATAGTCAGGACCCTGTCGCACAAGCGTTGTGGCAAGCCCATGTCGAACGTGCGCTACTGTCGGCGCGTCAGGTCCGGGCCGGCTGGCCGAAGCCGCTGCTTGCGCTGCGTGACCCGATGGCGTTCCGCGCATTGGTGCTCATTTTGGTTGTGGCGAGCTTTTTCGCGGCGGGAACGGAACGCACGAAGCGGCTTGCCGCCGCTTTTGACTGGCACGGCGTCGTGGCCCCCGCGAATTTCCGGATCGATGCCTGGGTTACGCCGCCGGTCTATACCGGCCGCCCGCCCGTGATGCTGCAAGGGTTGCGGCCGGGTGAGACGCCGCAGACGACCGCTGCCGCTCCCATCGCCGTGCCCGTCGGCAGCCAGATTGTGGTCCGCTCAACCGGGAAGGTGCATTTCGATATTGTGCGGAATGGTGGCCTTGAAGAAACCGCCGCGGACGGGCGCGTGCCGCCGCCCGCGGGGACGCAAGAGCGGCGGCTGACCGTCAAGGGCGACGGATCAGCCGCCATTCACGGGGTTCTTGGCAATGATCTCGTGTGGAATTTCAAGGCGATTCCGGATCGCGCGCCGACCATCGAACTGATCAAGGATCCCGAGCGGCAGGCGCGCGGTGCGCTGCGTCTCGACTACCGGATGGAGGACGACTATGGCGTCGTTGAAGCGAAAGCGGCTTTTGCACTGAAAGACGACCAGCCGGAAGGCAAGCCACGGCGTCCGCTCTACGGTGCTCCGGAATATCCGCTTGCGCTGCCGCAGGCGCGCACCCGCGCGGGAACTGCCCAGACGACGCACGACTTGACCGAACATCCGTGGGCCGGATCGGAAGTGCTCGTAACGCTGACGGCGCGCGATGAGGCCGGCAATGAAGGCCGCAGCGAACCGCGCGAACTGCAGCTGCCGCAAAGAATATTTGTAAAGCCGCTGGCGCGCGCGCTCATCGAACAGCGGCGGATATTGGCGCTCGATGCCGAGAGCAAGCCGCTCGTTCTCACCGCTCTGGATGCGCTTTCAATTGCGCCGGACAGGTTCACGCCCGAGCCCGGTGTCTATCTGGGCTTGCGCGCCATCTATCACGATCTCGAGCATGCAAAGAGCGACGACGCATTGCGCGAGGTTGTTGGGCGTCTGTGGGACATGGCCGTCCAGCTCGAGGACGGAAACGTGTCGCAGGCGGAGCAGGCCTTGCGTCAGGCTCAGGAAGCGCTGCGCCAGGCGCTCGAACGCGGCGCCAGCGATGAAGAAATCAAGAAACTGATGGATCAGCTGCGCGCCGCAATGGACAAATTCCTGCAGGCGCTCGCGGAGGAAATGCGCAAGAATCCGCAACAGCTCTCGCGGCCGCTTGATCGCAATTCGCGGATGCTGAGCCAGCAGGATCTCAGGAGCATGCTCGATCGGCTCGAGAATCTTGCGCGATCCGGCAACAAGGATGCCGCCCGCCAGCTGCTCGAGCAGCTGCAGTCGATGCTGGAAAATCTGCAGATGGCGCGGCCCGGAGCATCCACCGACGACGCCGCCGACGACGACATGATGTCGCAGCTCGACGAACTCGGCGACATGATTCGAAAGCAGCAGCAACTGCGCGACAAAACCTTCCGCCAGGGTCAGGACATGCGGCGCGATCGCCAGCGCGGCCAGCAGGGCCAGAACCAGCTGGGCGATTTGCGGCAGGACCAGCAGGCCCTGCGTGATCGGCTCAACAAGCTCCTTGATCAGCTGCGCCAGCGTGGGCTGGGACAGCAGGGCCAGAAGGGCAAGCAGGGCCAAAAGGGCCAAAAGGGCCAGCAGGGTCAGGGCCAGAGCGAAATGGATGAGCTTGGCGAAGCGGGAGACGCAATGGGCCAGGCTGAAGGGCAACTTGGCGAAGGTGATGCCGACAGCGCCGTGGACAGCCAGGGCCGCGCGCTCGAAGCGATGCGGAAAGGCGCACAAGGACTCGCCGAGTCCATGCAGCAAAGCATGGGGCCCGGTCCGAATGGCAGACCGGGCCGCGGCCAGCCGCGCGCGCAGCAGGATACAGATCCGCTCGGACGGCCGATGCGCGGCCATGAGTATGCCGACGACTACACCGTCAAGGTGCCCGGCGAGATCGACGCCCAGCGCGCGCGGCGAATTCTGGAAGAGCTGCGCAAGCGGTTTGGCGAGAGTTATCGCCCGCAATTGGAACTCGACTATATCGAACGCCTGTTGAAGGACTTCTGATTACCGCTGTCGGCGCTGCAAAGAATTTTCGATGGCACGACCGCGTCGCGATATGTTCGCAGGTATCGTCCTTGTGCCGATGGCTGCCGCATCGAGCGGACACTCTGAAACATGTCCGGGCGCCGCCGCGTCGGGAAAAGACCGTTTTGTTGCCGCGATGACCGGACGCGGGCGGCATTACTTCGAGGGCGGAGTTTCGTCTTGCGGGGTAAGAAACCGCACCATCACGTCGGTTGCGTTTGGCGGCGGCGAAACAAATCGACTGCGGAAATCAAGCTTCTCGCCTGGACCGAGAATGCTCCGGCCCGGCATTGCGGTCCACGTATAGATTTCCTGACCCGACGTATCGCGCGCGGCGAACCGGAGACGTGGCACTTCGGTCGGCCGGTTCGAAATACTGACGATCGTTCCCTCTATGACGAGCGATGAAAGGCCTTCCTGCGTTTCCTTCGATATGCGCATATTTTCGAATTTCAAGTGGCGCAGATTGACCGGCATGCCGATTGCCGAGAACAGTGAAGCTGTCTGCGGAAGGAATTTGACAACTTCGCTGCGCGCTCCGACGAGCGCGACGTTGAACGCGAGCAGGACGAGCACCAGCGCCGTCCACCGCGACGAGCGACGCTCCTTCTTGCGCTTGGCCTGAAGCCGTTTGCGCCGCGTCGTAAAATTTTGGATTTCGTTCGTTTCCGCGCCGGCTGGTCCGTCCGCCGGCGCGAGCGTGTCCATTTCCGGCGCGATCGGCGGCGCATCGGTAACGACCTCAGGCGCTTCAGTCGAGGCGTCCGGGTTTGCCGTTGATTCGAGTGGCTCGGTTGCCGGTTCGCCCGTCTGACTGATCTCGACCTCTGCGCCGGGACCATCCGGCATGTGATCGGGACGAAGGACGCCGGGTGACGGCTCGGCATCCTCGGCTTCTGCGGCGGTAACCGTTTCCGGTTTGGCCGCATCCGCGAACCATGTCGCTCTGCAGCGCGCACAGCGGACCGTGCGCCCGGCCTCGCCCAGTGAGGCCGGGTCGATCATGTAAGAGGTTGAACAGTCCGGACAGGCGATCAGCATGGTCTTGACGGTAATTAGAGGCGCAAGCCTAGCAGTCGTCCGTTAATGGATCGGAAACCATGAAAAGCCCCGTCAGACGGGCATTTCCCCGGCGGAAACTATGGCGGTGCCCTGATAATCCTGTAAAAAGCGCTGATTTGGATAATTCGTGCAAAAGGACGGAGAGACCGCTTTTTGCGATGCTTGCCGGGCTATGGCCGGCCTGATTCGCCGGGCCCGACGACCAGGAAACCGGAGAGAGCGGGTGGTCCGATTCGAGAATGTGGGATTGCGCTATGGGCTTGGGCCCGAGGTCTTGCGCGACCTTACATTCCGTATCGAACCGCATTCGTTCCAGTTTCTGACCGGGCCGTCAGGCGCGGGAAAGACGTCACTCCTGCGTCTGTTGTTCCTGTCGCTGCGGCCGACCCGCGGTCTGATCACCCAGTTCGGGCATGACGTTGCAACCCTTTCCCGCGACGCCGTTGCGACGCTGCGCCGGCGCATCGGCATCGTTTTTCAGGATTTCCGCCTTCTCGATCATATGACCACCTACGAAAATGTCTCGCTTCCGCTTCGAGTGATGGGCCGGCCCGAAGAGACCTATCGTGAGGAAGTCATCGAACTCCTGAGCTGGGTCGGCCTCGGCGAGAGGATGTGGGCGCTGCCACCCGTTCTGTCCGGAGGTGAAAAGCAGCGCGCAGCGATTGCACGTGCGGTGATTGCGCGTCCGCAGTTGCTACTTGCGGACGAGCCGACGGGCAACGTCGACCCTAGTCTGGCGCAGCGGCTGTTGCGCCTGTTTGTCGAACTCAACAAATCAGGCACGTCGGTTGTCATTGCGACCCACGACATCGCTCTGATGGATCAATACGATGCCCGCCGTCTGGTCCTGCATGACGGACGGCTGCATATCTACGACTGAGAGTTCGGATGACCGAATCCCGCATGTTCGATTTAACCACGCAATTGCGTGGACCAGGCGAGGCGGGACGTCGCCCCGAGACGCCGCTCGTACCGCGCAGTTCCATTTCGGGCCGCGCCCTTGTTGCGGTCGTGGCGATCATGACGTTTCTGGCATCGTTGACCATGGGCGCAGCAGTCCTTGTCATCAACTCCGCCGGCGAGTGGCAATCACAAATTTCGCGCGAGGTCACAATTCAGGTCATTCCCGCACCTGGGCGCGATCTCGATGCGACCGTGAACAAGGCCGTATCGGTTGCGCGTGCCGTATCCGGCATCGTGGATGTGCGGCCTTATTCGAAGGAAGAGTCGGCGAAGCTGCTGGAACCGTGGCTCGGCAGCGGACTGTCGCTCAGCGAATTGCCGGTGCCGCGTTTGATTGTGGTGAAGGTTGCTCCCGACGCTGCGCCCGACCTCGCGCAGCTGCGGCGCATTCTTGCTGATCAGGTGCCGGGGGCCATTCTTGACGATCACCATGGCTGGATTGAGCGAATGAGAGCAATGGCGGGTACCGCTGTCGCCGTCTGCGTCTGCATTTTGCTTCTCATGTTTGCAGCGACGATCCTGTCGGTCACTTTCGCGACGCGTGGCGCCATGGCGACGAACAAGGCCGTTATTGAAGTCTTGCATTTTGTCGGCGCCAAGAACGGATTTATTGCACGCCATTTCCAGCACCACTTCCTCATACTCGGCCTGCAGGGCGGGGCGATTGGCGGCGGTACGGCCGTGATCCTCTTTGCGCTTGCCGGGTTTGTCAGCCGCTGGTTCGTGGGCACTGCAGGCGTTGACCAGACGTCCGTCCTTTTCGGGTCATTTTCCCTAGGACTTATCGGCTATATCGCGGTCGTGCTTCAGGTCATGCTGATTGCAGCTGTTACGGCCTTGACCTCGCGCTACACGGTCAACAGCACGCTGGAGACGATCGACTGACATGCTTGGTGGCATCGCTCGCTGGATCGGATTCTTCACGATGGCCGCCGGCGCCAGCGGTGTCCTGCTTCTGGCGGGCGGATTTGGGTGGTTTGTTTCGTACATTGCGGGCGATGAGATTCCCCTCGACCGCAAGGCCGATGGCATTGTTGTGCTGACCGGCGCCGCCGCGAGAATCCCCGATGCAATCGAATTGCTGGCCACGGATCACGGAAAGCGACTGCTGATCACGGGCGTTCACCGCGCCACAAGTGCCGGGGAAATCGCAAGGTTGACCCCTCTATATTCCAAATACTTCACATGCTGCATCGACCTCGACCGTTCCGCACTGAACACTTTTGGCAACGCCCTTGAGACAAAGCGCTGGGCGCGCGAGCACAATTTCGATTCCCTCATCGTGGTGACGTCGAATTGGCACATGCCGCGTGCGATG
>DATEKG010000144.1:0-4558 GCA_035277565.1 Pseudolabrys sp. | reverse complement strand
GGCGTCCGACGCTAAACGCGCGCGAATACGAAAAGCACGGTGGCAAATCCGCAGATTGCCACCCCTGCAAGCAGCAGCGACCACTCAGATGGCTTGAGCGAGAACAGCCGCCCCTCGCTCACGACCAATGCCATCATGGCTGATACGCGTTCCATCCTTGCCTCCACGGCAACTCGTTACTCGATGCCGTTCTACGGCGCCGGGTTGGGCAGCACTGTGACGCGCGTCACGAATCCACCGATTTTCCGCGGCGCTGTTGCATCAGGGCATCGGCGCCTGTTCGACCGGCAACGCCTTCATACCGGGATACTGAACATCGAGATCGTAGATCGATACCGCTGTCTGGGCAGCGGCATTACTGTTCGTTCCGGCGATGGTCGTGGTCGGCGTGAAGGCGAGTTTGACAATGCCGACCGAAACGAGGACCGCGACGGCAAGGATGGCAAATGTTCGACGCATGTGACCCTCCATTCGAGGATGCCCCTGCCCCCGGGCCGACAATCGCACCGGCCGCGTCGCGCATTTGTGAGCGCCGTCACACTCGTCCGGATTTATTGATCGGCATCGGCGGTGCGGCCGCGGCTACGGCGATACCAGCCACGACATGTCGGGATGAACCGACAGCGCGTTTTCTGTCTGACTCCGGGACGCATCGACGCCGGCGGCCGTCGCGGCCGGCGTGAGGACCTTTACGGTAACGGCAAGAAACAGCGCGATAGCAATCGAAATGCCAAATTCCCGATCCATGGCAATCTCCTGTAAGGCTTCGCCCTTGCAGGACCATCGCCGGCATCGCCGGGAAATTTTGTGAGCTGGCTCACACCGGGGCAGATAGCTGTCGCGATGCCCTGGATTGGAAACTCAGCTTCGATTGAGCGAAATCGACGCCTTGACCACCTGTCCGCCGCCCTGTGAATTGATCGTGACGTTTTGCCGCCTGTTGCGGGTGGTCATCACCAGATCCGCGGCGAAACCCGAACTCTCCACATGGACCTGCAGCGTGTCACCGTCCGCGTTGCCGACGGCCGTGCCGCCGATACTGCGGCTGCGCTCGGTCCAGCGCCCGGTAATCTGGTTGTTGGCGTCGGCCGAAAACTGGCCGCTGAGATCGAAATGGTAGCTGTCGCTGGCACATCGCAGCTGGAGATCGATCTCGTGCATGGTGCTGCCGCGCGGGCGGTAGCTCGCATTGCACCGGATGCGCTCGGCAGCCCCGTTGGTCGGGCGCAAGGTGCCGTTTCCGCTCCAGCTGCCGGAAAAATCGGCGAACGGACCGTCGGCCGCCACCGCCGCCGGAATGCCGAGGGCCAGAAGCAGGATGCAGCCGAAGGCTGCAATCGTGGAACGTCGTGCGCGGGACAGTTCGTGTTGCAAGGGGTGCTGACCTTCAATGCTCGCGTTGAAAAACCAGAGAGCTACGGCAGTCGATCGGTATATCGGCGTCGGGATGCCCGCCCGCAACGCCGAATTCTAATGTGAATTCAGCCCAGATTGCGGCCACTTCTTGTCACCGCCGGGCCGGTTTGGCCGGCTCCTCGGTTCGCGCCTCGGCTATTTCTTCTCGCGCGGCAGGAACATGCGCAGCGGCCGCTTGATGGTGCCCGCGCAGGCGCGCGTCAACGTCTTGCCGCCGTCCGTCCAGGTCTGGATGCCCTTGAGATCGGCATGACGGCGCACGAAAGCGCCGCTGTATTTCGCTTCATACTGGCGATTGCCGCCCTTCCACGATCCCTGCAGGCTGATGTCCTGCCCGGTGACCTTGCCGGTGCCCCTTTCGCGCTCCGCTTCCGCGGCACCGTGCAGGCGCACGATATGCGTATACTTCGCCGAGTCTCCGGAGATCGTCACCTCGATCGCCTCGCGGCTTTTGCCCGCCGAAAACGGCAGCTTGTCGCAGACCAGCGTGCCGCGGTAGACGGCATCGCGCACCTGCGCCATTGCCGAAGTCGCGCCAATCGCCGCTGCAACGGCCACGCCGATCAAATTTACGGTCCGCACCATCGTCTGAATCCCCCCGAGATCTTCTGCATTTTTTACAATCAACAACACCCGTTGCGGCGCAGATTGCGGCCGGACGGCCGCGCTTGCAACCCTGTCCAATAATACTGCACACTTTTAGGCGGTAGCCAGAAACTTGCTTACCTGCATGGTTGCCGCCGTATTCCTTGGCGGCGCCGGCCTCGCCTCCACGCAGGCCGAGGCGGCGAAATTGTCGAAAGCCGACAGGATCGCGATCAACGAAGCAACGGTTGCGTGCAAGGCCGAAGCGAAAGGCAAACACATCCGCCGGCCCAAGAGCAGAAGCTATGTGAACAGCTGCGTCAACGAAGCGCTCAAGGACCATCCCAATATCAACGTGAACCAGATGGACCTTGAACATAAGGAAATGCGCCAGCTGCCCGTGCAGCGCGTCAAGGATCCGATCTGATTGCAGATGTCTGAGCGCGAGCGGCGGTCGCCGGCCGTTCTGCGCGGCACCTAGCGCGGCACCGCGACCGGCGCACCCGGCAGGTACGTTTCCTTTTGCTGCAACCTCATCTTGTATTCCTCGAGCCTTCCTTCGAGCCGCGAAATATTCTGCAGCAAACGCTCGCTCGTCAGACTCAACAGGTAATAACCGAATTCCGGGTTCTGAAAATAGAGCTCGAGCAGCGTTTCATAGGTGATGGTCAGGACATCGCCATTCTCGATGCACTGGATTGTCTGCGTGCGCCGGTTTTTCGGCGCGACGAAACCGAGTTCGCCCATGAGGCGGCCGGGCGGAAGCTCCACGTCGATTTCGGTGACGAGGAATTTTCCGGTGACCGTGAGGAACATCTCGTTTGCGACGTCGCCCTTGCGGAAAAGGATCTCGCCCTTGCGATATTTCCGCGGCGTCATGTATGGCCGCAGCCAGTCCATCGAGAGATCGCCCTGCGCCGACGACCGCGCCTTCCTCACCAGGGTCAGCATCTGGCGCAGGCGGATGAGGTTGACGGGCAACGACAGGAGATAGAGCAGCAGCGTCGAAACCGCCCCGGCTGTGGCGCCGTAGGCGATGAAGAATGCAATGCTGATGAGTCCGATGACGCGCAGTGGAACGATGGTCCGCATCATGAGAGTTGCGACATAAAAGGCCGAACCCGCGAGCGCCAGCAGGTTCGCCGTCGTGATATTGGCCACCAGAATATCCATCAGCCGATGGCTGACCGTAGCGAAGTTCAGGTGGGCCGGGTCGAAGCCAAGCTGCGTGATCAGCTTGTCGACCTGCAAATAGCTCTGCGCCATAAACCCGAATGCCTGATTTACGGCTGAATCGAAATCTGCGCTCAGCATACGTCCCCCACGGAAATCTGCCGGTGGCAAGAGGCCTTGATTTTGTATGCCGATAATACAGGGCGCGCGCTCGGTAATCGAGTGAGGCCGCTCACATACCTAAATGCCCTGGCTGGTCTGACAAGGCCCATCAACCCGCCATTTCCGCGGCTTTATGACAATCGAGCGCGGTGGCTCCCGCCCCGCGATGGCCGGACTTTCGTCCGCCACACGGGCCCGGATCGGCATCCATCTTACGGCAAACGACAGGCCGCGCGGACGCCGGCCCGGCGCAGGCGAACAGCGCCCGCCGGCCCGACTGCGCGGCCGCCGCGGCAGTCATCGCTGCCAGGACAGCAACCGCCATCATGCCTACGACGAGTGCTCTCGCGAGGAATGCGCGCATCGTTCCTCTCCATTGCCGGTCGACAGCGGCCAGCCGTTTCCCGGCGACAGCGCTTCGCACCTGCTGCGACCATAGCCGGCGCGATGCAGCCCGTTCTGTTAGCCCCGTCACGATCGCAGTAAAAATTCCCAACGCACGGGAGATTCCCGGTTCGCCGGTTCCAGCGGCCAGTTCCGGCAACTGGTTCCAACAACCGGTTCATTGGAACCAGTTTCGCTCGCGTCCATTGAACGGACAGGGCGAACAGCAAACGGACATGGCGAATAGCAAGCGGAGGTCTGAACTATGCGCACGTCACTAAGAACATTAAGCCTTGCCGTGGCGGCAGCACTGACAATTGCTGGCGCGACGGCCTCACTTCCGAACACCGCGCAGGCGGCCTGGCATGGGCATGGCGGCTGGCACGGAGGCTGGCATGGAGGCTGGCATGGAGGCTGGCACCACGGCTGGCATGGCGGCGGCTGGGGATGGGGCCCAGGCTTCGCGTTCGGCTTCGCCGGGCCTTACGCCTATGCGGGAGACTGCTACTTGCGACCCCGCTGGGTCGTGAACCGCTGGGGCCACACCGTGCGGCGCTGGGTGCGCGTTTGCTACTGAGCGCAACCGCCGCATAAGGAAAGCGGCCGGGCCAATTGCCCGGCCGTTTTCTTGGCATCGATGGCGCTCAGAAGGCGTCGAACTGCTCGCTCGGCAGATTGGTGACCGTGGTCATCATGGTGAGCGGGCTGATCGTCTCGGTTGACTGCCGGGTGTCCGCGGAAGTCGGCATATTCGACCAGGCGGAGAAAACGAACGCTGCTGCGCAGGCGATGACGAGGACGATACGCATGGGGCTCTCTCCTGTTTCCCGGCTCCGGC